>JBIJBN010000032.1:0-11720 GCA_044345175.1 Luteolibacter sp. | reverse complement strand
ATCTTGCGGATCGCATGGAAAGTTTGACGGTCGCGGGAAGTCAGGTCGTTGTTCGTTGAGAGCCGGCGCTGGATTTTCCCTGCGGCGAGCTTGGCCTCGCGCTTCGCTTTTTCGATGCCGGTGAACATCCGGCGCTGCCGCCTGCCATCGAGGTAGAAGGCAATCGTGCAGCGGACCTTCCCGCCGACCGTCCCGGCATAGATGGCGATGGAGACCGACCGGTGGCGGATTAGGCATGAGGACCTATGGCATCCCGGTTCGCGGACTGGGATCGGACACCCGTTGTCAGAAATTCGCCGGACATGATGCTGTGCGGTTGTCAACCGATGTCAGCACCTGTGTCTTTTCCGTATGTATCCCTTTGCAAATCAAAAGGAAGTGCTCGAAAGAGGACTCGAACCTCCACGGGTTGCCCCACTAGATCCTTAGTCTAGCGCGTCTACCAATTCCGCCATCCGAGCATTCGGTGTTGGGGTGGATTTGCTAGCCGTGCGGGCGGGCATTTGGCAAGCGATTCTTTGTGAAAAAATCGTTTTGATGCGGATTCGTGCCTTCGGGCTTGCTTCGGGTGGCGCATTCGGAAGCATGGCGGCCCCAAACCGCCGCATGGAATCGATCTGCGCTGAAAATGTCGTCAAGGATTTCGGAGCTGTCCGGGCGCTCGATGGCATCAGCCTTCACATCGAGCCCGGAGAGCTGTATTTCCTGCTTGGGGCGTCGGGGTGTGGCAAGACCACGTTGTTGCGCTGCATTGCGGGGTTGGAGACGCCGACGGCCGGCATCATCCGTTTTGGCGGTCGGGATGTGACCAAGCTGGCGCCGCACAAGCGGGAGGCGGCGATGGTTTTCCAAAGTTACGCGCTGTGGCCGCACCTGACGGTGGCGCAAAACATCGCATTCGGTCTGGAAGAGCGGCGCGTGTCCAAGCCGGAGATCCGGCGACGCGTGGAGGAGGCGTTGGAAATGGTGCAGCTTCCCGGCTATGGCGGCCGGTCGATCGACCAGATGTCCGGCGGCCAGCAACAACGGGTGTCGCTGGCGCGCGCGCTGGTGGTGAGGCCGAGATGCCTGCTGCTGGATGAGCCGCTCTCCAATCTGGACGCACAGCTGCGCGTGGAGATGCGCCGCGAGATCCGCCGCATCGTGAAGGAAAACGGCCTCACGGGAATCTACGTGACCCACGACCAGGAGGAGGCGCTGGCGATGGCCGACCGCATGGCGGTGCTGACGCGCGGCAGGATCGGCCAGATCGGCACGCCGGAGGAAATCTACCGTGATCCGCGCAGCGCCTACGTGGCGAATTTCATTGGCGAGACCAATGTGGTGAAAGGCGAGTTGGTTTCCTGCGCGGATGGATTTGCCACGGTTCTGACTTCCGCCGGGCCGCTGACGGGCAGGATCACCGATCCCGACTGGAAGCCGCAACCGGGCGAGGGTGTCAGGATGTCGATCCGGCCCGAGGCATGGCGTCTGCACAAGGAGGCTGGGGACAACCCGCTGGCGGGCAGGGTCGCGGAGCGCAGCTATCTGGGCCAGCGCATCCAATACTGGATCGAGACCCCGGCGGGGCGGCAGCAGGTCGTGGAGATGAACCCGCATGTGATTCACGAGCCCGGCGAGGAGCCGATCATTCTCCACGCGCGTCAGGACGACGTGGTGGTGGTGAGGGGTTAGACACAAGGCGATCCGCAATGAAAAGAAGGGCCTTCATCATCATCGGGTTGCTGGCGCTGATTGTGGCGCTGCCGATGGTCTTGCGGCGCGAGACGGAGACCGAGGGGATGCGCCGGGCGGATGATCATCTGGTGGTGCTCACGCCGCACAACGAATCGATACGCAGTGAGTTCGGCGAAGCCTTCGCGGCGTGGTGGCGGCGCGAGACCGGCCGGTCGCTCAACGTCGACTGGCGGACGCCCGGAGGCACCTCCGAGATCCGGATGGTTCTGGATGCCGGATACAAGGCGGCGGAGGAAACCGGCCGCGAGGGCATCGGCGTGGATGTGTTTTTCGGGGGCGGCGAGCCGGATTTCTCCGGTCAGGCGAAAAAAGGCCGGCTGGTTCCGCTGCGTGTGTTCGGGAGCCGGCCGGAGTGGTTTGGCGGCACCGGGCAGATTCCGGAAGTCTTCACCGGCGAGCGCTACTACTCGGAGGAAAAGGACTGGGTGGGCACCTGCATGTCGCAGTTCGGAATTTGTTATAATCCCGAGGTGGTGAGGCGCCTCAAACTGCCCGCTCCCGCCGCCTGGCGCGATCTTGGCGATCCCGGATACGCGGGGACCCTCGCGCTGGCGGACCCGACCAAGAGCGGATCGGTGGCGCGTGCGTTCGAGCTGCTGGTGCAGGGCGAGATCCAGCGCGCGCTCGCGGAGATGCCCGCGGACCGCGATGCCGCGCTCGAGTCCGGCTGGGCCGAGGGGCTGCGGCTGATCCAGAGGATGGCGGCCAACGCGCGCTACTTCACCGACAGCGCCTCGAAGATCCCCCATGACGTCGGCCAGGGCAACGCCGCCGCCGGGATGTGCATCGATTTCTACGGCCGTTCCTACGCACACGAGCTGAAGAGCCGGTCCGGAGAACCGCGGGTGGTATGGATCGCACCGGTCGGCGGCACCACGCTGAGTGCCGACCCGATCGCCATTCTCAAGGGTGCGCCCAACATGGAGGTGGCACAGCGCTTCGTCGAGTTCTGCCTGGGTCGCGAAGCGCAGCGGCTGTGGTTTGCGAGGCCCGGCACACCGGGTGGTCCGCGGGAGCGCGCGCTTCACCGCACTCCGGTCCGGCGTGATCTTTACACGCCGGAGATCCTGGCGCAGTCCACCATGCCCGGGGCCGACCCTTACCATGATCCGGGCAACTTCACCTATCAGCGCGAGCTGACCGGCGCGGCCTTCAACACGTTGCGACAACTGGTCAAGGTGATGTGCATCGACTCCCACGAGGAGATGAAGTCCGCATGGCGCGCGCTCGGGCGTGCCGGCATGCCGGCCGACGCGCTGGCGGTTTTTTCCGATGTTTCGATCATGCCCTACGCATCCGGCGGGAAGGGCGACCCGCGCTTCGACGGCAGCGACGCGCTTGCGACCGCCGCGCATGCCGCGCGCATCGGCGAGTGGTTCCGCGCGAACTACCGCAGGGCGGAGGCGATGGCGGAACAACACACGAACCCCTGACGTCCGCCCGCCGGCATCCAACCACACCATGTCCCGCGCACTTCCATTTTCCGAAACCCCGGCGCCGTCCGCGTGCCGCCGCATGTCATTTCCATGAAACGCGGACCCGCCATTTTCATCACGACCGCCGTCTGCGCGCTGTTCGCCGTGTTTTTCATCTATCCGGCCGGCATGGTGGTGAAGCAGGCATTCGAGGGGGCCGACGGTTTCACGACCGCGTTTTTCGCCGCGGTGTTCCGCAATCCGATCTACCGGGAGGGCTTGTGGAATTCCTTCGCGCTGGGCATCTCCGCCACATTTGCGGCGTTGTCGCTCGCCTTTCCGCTGGCGCTGCTGGGCCACCGCTACGACTTCATCGGCAAGCCGGTGCTCGGGGTGCTGGTGCTCGCGCCGATGATCCTGCCGCCGTTCGTGGGTGCGGTGGGCGTGAAGCAGATGCTGGGCGTCAACGGCGCGCTCAATGCGGCGCTCGCAAAGCTCGGGATGATGGATGTCGCCGCACCCGTCGACTGGCTGGCGCAGGGCCGCTTCGCGGGCATCGTGCTGATGATCGCGCTCAACCTCTATCCGATCCTTTACATGAACATCGCCGCCGCGCTTTCCAACCTTGATCCGGCGATGGAGCAGGCCGCGGAAAACCTCGGCTGTCCGCCGTGGAAGCGGTTTTTCCGCATCACGCTGCCATTGGCGATGCCCGGTGTCTTCGCAGGCGCCTCGATCGTCTTCATCTGGGCATTCACCGAGCTGGGCGTGCCGCTGGTGTTCGACTACAACCGCACCGCCTCGGTGCAGATCTTCGATGGCATCAAGGGTCTCGACAAAAACCCGATTCCCTACGCGCAGACCGCGGTGCTGCTGGTGGTGGCGGCGGCGGTGTTCTCGCTCTCGAAGTTCGTGATCGGCCGCTCGCCGCTGGGCACCGCGCCGCGTCCCAAGGGCCGCACCGCCTCGGTGCGGCTGCGTGGTTGGAAATCCGCCGCTTGCGCCATGGCCTTCCTTTCGGTTTTCACACTTGCGGCCATTCCCCACCTCGGCGTGCTGCTGCTTTCCCTCGCCGGGCGCTGGTATGGCACCGTGGTGCCGGATGAATTCACGATGAACCACTACATCGAGGCGCTCGGCAACGGGCTGGTGGTGCCGTCGATCCAGAACAGCCTGATGTATGCCGGTTGTGCCACGGTGCTGGCGCTGGTGATCGGCCTGAGTGTGGCCTGGGTGGTGGTGCGCTCCGACCTGCGGTTCCGCGCCGTGCTGGACGCGGTGGTGATGCTGCCGCTGGCTGTTCCCGGGCTGGTGATGGCTTTTGGTTATCTGGCGCTCTCGCAGGAGGGCAAACCGTTCCATTTCCTCGTCGGCGCGGGCGGCAGTCCGTTCATGTTGCTGGTCATCGCGTATGCCACGCGGCGCCTGCCCTATGTCGTCCGTTCCGCCGTGGCCGGCCTGCAGCAGAGCAACCCGATGCTCGAGGAGGCGGCAAGATCGCTGGGCGCCACACCCTTCCGGATGCTGCGCCGCGTGGCCATTCCGCTGATCGGGGCGAATCTGGCCGCAGGCTCGATCCTCGCCTTCGCGTTTGCCATGCTGGAAGTGAGCGACAGCCTGATTCTGGCACAGCAGGCGCAGCATTTCCCGATCACCAAGGCGATCTACACGCTGCTCTCCACGCTGGGCAACGGCACCGAACTGGCCGCCGCACTCGGCGTCTGGGCGATGGTGTTCCTTTCCACCGCGATCATGGGTGCCGCCGTGCTCGCGGGGAAACGCGGCGGACTGTTCAAGATCTGAGATCAGAAACGCCGGCTCAACGAGCGGGACGCGGGATCTCCGAAGCGCCAGTGAAGCTCCGTGGCGCGCGAGATGCCGATGCGCGGTCCGGCCACGGTCTCCACCGGCCCGCGGGGGATGATGCCGCAGCCCGCGGCGCGCAGGAAAGGCGTGCCGTGCGCCGTGCCGTTGATGCCGAGCGCGCGGGTGAGCCTGCCCGGCCCCGCACCTAACAGATGATCCGCCGCGCCTGGACGGCGTGTCCGCATCGAGCCGATGCCATCCACCGGCTCGATTGCGCGCAACAGCACGAAGCCGCCGCGTTTCCGCCCCTTCACCAGCACATTGAACAACCAGTGCACGCCGTAGTTCAGATAGACATAGGCGTCTCCGGCCCGGTGATCCGCGACGAACGCGCGCGTCGCCGGCCGGAACCACGTGTGGCATGCGGGATCGTCCCGCGAATCGTAGGCCTCGGTCTCGACGATGCGGCCCCGGCAGCCGTTCCAGAGCAGTTCGCAGCCCACCAGGCGCCGGGCGCAGGTCACCGGGTCCTGTTCGAAAAAATCCTCCAGCAGGCGCCTCACAAGGGGATCCCTCCGGCATCCGGGCCCGCCCCGCAAGCGGAAAACCGCGGCCGGAAGCGGTGTTTTTACGCTGTTTGCCGCCCGCCATTCCTGCGATAGAATGCCCGCATGCCGAGGGAACGCGATCCTGACGAACCGAAAATCTACTTCCTGCCGAATCTCATGACGGCGTGCAATCTCGCCTGTGGTTTTTTCGCGGTGCTGATGATTTTCCGCGGGCTGGTGGAGGTCGGCAGCGCGAAAATCCCGCCGAAGGAATACTACGAGCATGTGAAGCCCTATTATGAATATGCCATCCTGCTGATCTTCGGCTCCTGCCTTTTCGACCTGCTGGACGGTCGCATCGCGCGGCTCGGCGGGCAGGAATCGCCCTTTGGCCGTGAGTTCGACTCTCTGGCGGACATCATATCATTCGGCATGGCTCCGGCGATGCTGCTGTCCAAGGCGGTGTTGTTCCCGCTGGGCAACCCCGGCTGGGCGATCGCGCTGATCTATCTGGTGTGCGGCGCGATGCGTCTGGCACGCTTCAACTGTCTTGCATCGCTCCCGCGGCGCGACGGCGCGTCCACCGACTTCCGCGGTTTGCCGATTCCGATGGCCGCCGGATTCATCGCCTCGCTGACCTTCCTGATCATCGACCTGCATCAGAACGACCATGAGTTGCGTTATTGGAAATACGTGCTGGCCGGCGCGATGCTGGGTCTCTCGCTGCTGATGATCAGTGACATCCGTTATCCCAGTTTCAAGCGGGTTGACTGGCGCACCCGCGGCACGCTGCCGGCGATCGTGATTGGAGTGCTGTTGATTTATTTCACGGTGCAGTTCCGCTACATCATGCCGGTGGTGTTGTTCAGCCTGTATCTGGTTTACGGGATGGTGCGGCCGTGGCTCTCGCAACGCATGCGCAGGGAGATCGAGGTGGAGGCTGACGAGGAGCCGGCCGCCGGAGCGCAGGATGAGACCGGCCGCGGATCATGACCATGGAGCAAGATTCAAAGCGGCCGCGGTGGGTGGTGTTCCTGCTGGTTCTGCTGCCATTGTGGCTGGTGGTCTCCGGCTGTGTGGCGGTCTGGTATTTCCTCCAGCGCGACCGGGATCTTGCGGCCGCGGAACAACAGCGGTTCGCGCGTGGCGTTTCGGCGGATGCCCTGGAAGACGATCTGCGCAAGCTGGTGCGCATCATCGGCGAGCGCCATCCCGGCTCTCCCGTCACTGCGAAAAACCTGACACGCGCTGCGGCGATGATCGAGGGCACGCTGGGGCCTTCGAACATCGGCTTCACGGTCATCCGTGTGCCTGGCCCTGCCGCATGGCCGGTCCTGCACGTGCGCATTGCCGGCAAAAACCCGGATGCGCGGGCGCTGTGGGTGGTTTGCGCCTATGACAGCCCTGACGGCAGCCCGGGTGCGCAAGCCGGAGCTTCCGGTGTCGCCGCCACCCTTGCCGCGATTCAGGCTCTTGCGGACGAGACGCCGGCGGGTGATGTTTGTTTCGCATTCCTGCCGCATGGAAACCATCCGGGACCGCCGTCACGGGAAACCGCCGCGATTCTCGCCAGGGTCGCCGCTGACCCGGCGATGGTGCTCAGCATCGAGACGATGGGCTCGGGTGATGTCCTGTTGTTGGATTCGCGCGATCCCGCGGTCATGCCTGCCGCGGTCCGCATTGCGGAGCTCGGCCGCGGCGGGGTGTTGGATGCCGCGGCGGGCGGTGGCCTTGCAGGACTGCTGCTGGATGCCGGCCTGCCGGTGGTGCGGGTTTCCACCGGGCCCGCGCCCGCCATGGACGCGGATGACGACGTCATACCCGCAGCCTCTACGCTCGCCGCCTCCGCCGGCAGGCTGGTGGAATTGATCCGCCGCTGTGCCGGGATCACGCGTTAATTCCATGTTGCGATTTCCGCAGGCTAACCGAAAATCGACCACCCAAGTCCGAATCCATGTTTTCCTCCGATTCCGAAACCGACTTCGTTTCGCACGCGCCCGGATACTGGCCTGAGGAGGCGATGGACCGCTGGAGCGACTTCAAATGGCAGCTGCGCAACCGCGTGGATTCGCTGGCCGGGCTGGAATCGCGGATCCGTCTGACCGATGTCGAGCGCGCGGGCGTGCTGCTTGCCGGCAACAAGCTCGCGATGTCGATCACGCCGCATTTCTTCAACCTGATCGACCCCGAGGATCCGGACTGCCCGATCCGGCGCCAGGTGATCCCGCGGATGGAGGAGGGCTGGACCGCGCCGGAGGAGGTTGCGGATCCGTGTGGCGAGGACAGCCACATGCCGGTGCCGGGGCTGGTGCACCGTTACCCGGACCGGGTCTTGTTTCTCGTCACCGACCGCTGTGCGTCCTATTGCCGTTACTGCACCCGCTCGCGGGTGGTTTCCGGCGTGGGCGAGCAGCAACTCGAAACCCGTTGGGACGCCGCCTTCGCCTATCTTGAGAAAACCCCGGAGGTGCGCGACGTGCTGCTCTCCGGCGGTGATCCGTTGCTTTTTCCGGATGACCGGCTGGACCGCATCCTCACCCGCCTGCGGGCCATCCCGCACATCCAGTTCATCCGCATCGGTTCGCGCATTCCGGTTTTCCTGCCCCAGCGCATCACGCCGGAATTGTGTGCGATGCTGCGCAAGCACCATCCGCTGTTCATTTCGATCCACAGCAACCACCCGCGCGAGCTCACATCCGAGGTGCGGGACGCGCTCGGCCGGCTTGCCGACGCCGGCATCCCCCTCGGCAACCAGAGCGTGCTGCTGCGGGGCGTGAACGATTCGGTGGAAATCCAGAAGGCGCTTGTCCACAAGCTGCTGATGTGCCGCGTGAGACCGTATTATCTTTATCAATGTGACCTGATCAACGGTTCGTCGCACCTCCGCACGCCGGTCTCGGAGGGAGTCGCCATCATCGAGGGCCTGCGCGGCCACACCACCGGCTATGCCGTCCCGCAGTTCGTCATCGACGGGCCCGGCGGCGGCGGCAAGATCCCGGTCAATCCGAATTACATTGTCGAAACCGCGCCCGGCCGCGTGACCCTGCGGAATTTCGAGGGCCGGATTTTCGAGTATCCGGATCCCGCTCCGGTTCCCGCCGTGGAAATGGAGCGCCTGCGCGAAAGGGTTGCGCCGCGCGCCGGATGCTGAGCCACCCTGCGGTGCTGTGATTGGCGCATCCCGGCCCGCTTTTTTCAGCGTGACCCGCCGCATCACGGCATGCACGCTGGTCGCGCCAAGACACACACACTACCACGCAAGTCATGGGAAACTTCGCCGCCTTTGAGAGGAAAATGCGGGCCGCCGGAACGGGTGATGCCGCGATCCGCGCATTCCAGCGCAACTACGAGGCGCTGCTGCGCGATGAAAGCGGCCTGATCCCCGAGCAAAGCATCCGGCCCGCGTGTGACATCCCATCGCTTGCCGACATCGATCCGACACCGGCCGGCTCCGACCTGCTTGCCAAGGCGGTGGTGATCAAGCTCAACGGCGGCCTCGGCACGAGCATGGGACTGCAGGGGCCGAAAAGCCTGCTTGAAGTGCGCGAGGGGGTCAATTTCCTGGATCTGATGGTGCGCCAGATTCTCGATTTGCGCCAGTCCGGCGGCGCACCCGTGCGTTTGCTCCTGATGAACAGCTTCTCGACCAGCGCGGACACCCTGGAGCACCTTCAAAGATACCGCGGCGACCATCTGGCGGAGGCCTCCGAGGTGGAGTTGATGCAGAACCAGATCCCGAAAATCGACGCGGCCACCATGGAGCCGGTCGTCTGGCCGGCGGATCCCGCGCTCGAGTGGTGCCCGCCTGGCCACGGCGACCTCTATCCGGCGCTGGTGGGCAGCGGCTGGCTTGACCGGTTGCTCGAGGAAGGTGTGAGATATGCCTTTGTCTCGAATTCCGACAACCTTGGCGCCATTTTGGATCCACTCATCCTGCATCACTTCGCCGCATCCGGTGCGCCGTTCCTGATGGAGGTGACGCGCCGCACCGAGGCCGACCGGAAAGGCGGGCATCTGGCCCGCAGGGTGTCCGACGGGCGGCTGTTGTTGCGCGAGGTGGCGCAATGCCCGGATGACGATCTGCAGGCATTCCAGGACATCGGCCGCCACCGCTATTTCAACACCAACAGCTTGTGGCTTCGGCTCGACACACTCAAGTCACAGCTCGCCGCGGACCATGGTGTGTTGCCGCTGCCGATGATCCGCAACACCAAGACGGTTGATCCGCGCGACAGGAAATCCACACCCGTGATCCAGCTTGAGAGCGCGATGGGCGCGGCCATCGAGTGCTTCGAGGGATCGGCGGCCATCGAGGTGCCGCGCAGCCGTTTCGCTCCGGTGAAAACCACCGCGGACCTGCTCGCCCTGAGGTCGGATGCCTACGAGGTTCTGGCCAACGGCCAGGTCCGCCTGCACGCATCGCGGCGCGGGATTCCGCCGGTCGTCGTGCTTTCGGATGGATACAAGCTGGTTGATTCGCTCGAAAGCCTCGGCGTGCCGGGCTTGCTGGGTTGCCGCACCCTGAAGGTTTCGGGTTCCGTCTGCTTTGCCGCGGGCGTGGTCATCGAAGGGGACGTGTCTTTCCAACATGACGGACCCGGCACGGCCACGATTCCCGCGGGAACCTACCGGGACCAGGCAGTGGTAATCTGAAGCAGGGCGGGGACCTGCGGGCGATGCCGCCATCCGCCTAGCGCCGGAACCGGCGGGATTTTTTTTAAGAACCGCGCTTGCCATGCGGGAAATCACATCCTAATCCGTCCGCCGCCATGCCCAGTATCGGTCCCCTCGATTTGCCCAAAGACGGCTTCGACGCCGTGATTTTTGATTGCGACGGCACGCTCGTCGACTCCATGCCCGCGCATTTCGCCGCCTGGTGTGATGCGCTCGCGATTCACGGGGCGGGAGGCATCTTCAAGGAGGATGTCTTTTTCGCGATGGGCGGGCGGCCGACGCGCGACATCGTCGTGGAATTGAACGATGAATACAACCTGCGCCTTGATCCGGAGGCGGTGGCATTTGCCAAGCGCGAGTCGTTCCTCAAACGGATGAACGGCATGGCCTTGATCGACGAGGTCGCCGCGTTTGCGGATTCGCTCCGCGGCAAGGTGCCGATGGCCATCGCAAGCGGCGGCTCGCGCATGGTGGTGGAGAAAACGCTGCGCATCGTTGGCATTTCCGATTGGTTCGACGAGGTCGTCACCGCCGATGATGTGGCCGAGGGCAAACCCGCGCCGGACATTTACCTGCACGCGGCCCGCCTGCTGGGTGCCGCGCCGGACCGTTGTCTGGCACTGGATGACGCTCCGTCCGGGATTCTTGCCGCACAGCGCGCGGGCATGCGGGTCATCGCGGTGCCATCACCGCTCTCATCCGCCTCTTGCTGAGCACGGTTCAGGATCCGGCGTAGAGAATGCGCCCGCAATCCTCGCAGCGCGTCAGTTCCCTGCCGTTGTGGACGGCGACCACGGTGGAGGCGATCAGCTTCATGTGGCAGCCGCCGCATTTGCCATCCTGCACCGGCGCCACGGCCAGTCCCGCCTTGGTTTTCATCAACCGTTCGTAAAGCGGCAGCACGGACTCCGGGACATCCGCCGCGAGTTGCGCGCGCTCCGCGGAGATTTCCGCCCGCTCCGCCTCCATGCGCTGGCGCCGCGCGGCGATGGCAGCAAGGTCCTGATCCACGAGGCCACGGGTTTTGGCGAGCGCGGACTCGGCGGATTTCAGGGCCGCGCGCAATCCGTCGATTTCCTCCATCAGTTCCAGCTCGCGCGTTTCCAGTTCGTCGGTTTCTTTCTCATAGCGGGTGATCTCGTGGCCCAGCGCCTGGTATTCCTCGTTCTTGCGTGTCTCGAATTGCTGCACCTTGAGCCGCTGAATCGTCGTTTTGCGCGTGCCGGCATCGAGTTCCAGCCGCTTGAGCCGCAATTCGCAATCCACCAGGGCGTCATGGGCGGTTTTCACCGCCGCCTCGTCGGCCGCCAGCATCGACTTCACCCGCGCCTCCTCCTGCGGCAGTTTTTCAAGGTCCCTTGCGCATCCGAGCAGACGCCGGTCACGGTCCTGAAGGATCAACAGCGCGCGCAATTCGTCAGCCATGCGCCCTGCGTAGCCGTCATGCCCGCCCGCGACAAGGATTTCCCGCATGACGCGCGCCGCACGGGGCGGGTGTGCGCGCGGCACGGACCGTCACGGCATCGCCGCATCATGGGTC
>JBIJBN010000232.1:0-3539 GCA_044345175.1 Luteolibacter sp. | reverse complement strand
GCTCGTTTCGAGCTTCCGAACCGCCTCGTCCGCAACGAGGAAACGTCCACCGACACCTACGCCCAGTTTGTCGCCGAACCATTCGAGCGCGGTTACGGCCACACCATTGGCAACTCGCTCCGCCGCGTCCTGCTCTCCTCGCTTGAGGGAGCCGCCATCACCTCGGTGCGCATCGCCGGCGTGCAACACGAATTCTCCAGCCTGCCCGGCGTGGTCGAGGATGTCACCGACATCGTGCTCAACCTCAAGAAGGTCAGGTTCTCCCACAACGACAAGGAGCCGCGCATCCTCACCATCAAGGCAGAGAAGGAGGGTGTGATCACCGCCGGCGACATCCAAGACGACAACATCTACTCGGTGGTCAACAAGAACCAGGTCATCTGCACACTCGACAAGAAGGTGAAATTCGACTGCGAGTTCGAAGTGCGCGTCGGCCGCGGATTCTCCACAGGCGATGAAAACAAGCGCAAGGACCAAGCGATCGGCGTGATCGCCATCGATTCGATTTTCTCGCCGGTCACCCGGGTGAAATACGCGGTGGAGACCACGCGCGTGGGCCAGATGACGGATTTCGACAAGTTGGTGCTGGACATCTGGACGGACGGACGCATCACGCCGCAGGACGCGCTGCTGCAGGCATCCGCCATCCTCCGCCACCATCTCGACGTGTTCGTCAACTATGATGAGAACGCGGTGGACTTCGAGGAGGCGCCCGCCGAGTCCAGCGAGGAGAACGCCCAGCTCAAGAAGCTGCTCAACATGTCGGTCAACGAGATCGAACTCTCGGTGCGCGCCGCGAACTGCCTGAACAACGCCAACATCACCACCGTGGGCCAGCTCGCGATGAAGTCCGAGGCGGAGATGCTCAAATACCGCAACTTCGGCAAGAAGTCGCTCAACGAGATCAAGGACAAGCTGGTCGAGCTCGGCCTTGGCTTGGGTCTGACCTTCGAGCCTTCGCTGCTTTCCGGTCCGTCCGCCGCCAGCCGCGGTCCACGCCTCGGCGTGGAGGACGAGGCTCCGGTCGGACTTGCCGATCTCATCGCCCAGAACCTCGACGAATAAAAACCACCCACTTTTCAGCAAAGGAAGCAACCGATGAGACATCGCAGCAAAACCGCAAAACTCAAACGCAACGCCTCGCACCGCAAGGCGCTGCTCTCCAATCTGGCGTGCAGCCTGATCGAGCACGGCCGCATCAAGACCACCCTGGGCAAGGCCAAGGCGCTGCGTCCGGTGGCCGAAAAGCTGGTCACCCTCGCCAAGCGTGACGACCTTCATTCCCGCCGTCTGGCGATTGCCTATCTGCATCAGAAGGATGTGGTCAAAAAGCTGTTCGCCGAAGTGGCGCCCGCATCGAAGGAGCGCCAGGGTGGCTACTGCCGCATCACCAAGCTGGGGCCGCGCATGAGTGACTCCGCCCCGATGGCCTTCATCGAGTGGGTGGACCGCCCGGCGGTGGCTGGTGACGAGGCTGCGGAGACCCCGGCTGCCGAAGCGGTGGTCGAGGCTGCCGCCACGGAAAAACCCGCAGGCAAGACCAAGGCCGGGTAATCCGCAAACGTCCACGGGCATTTGTCATGAAACCGCCTGTGCCCCAAGCGCAGGCGGTTTTTTTGATCCCGGGTGTCGCGGTGCGTGGATGCTTGCCGGGGCTCCGCATCGGGCCACGCGGCTCAGCCCACGGTGCATGGCACCAGCACGCCATCGTTCATGCCATGGATTTTCTTTTTGTCCGCCGGCACGATGGTGGCGAGGCAGCCGCCGAGCGTGGTGACACCCGCATCGTCGGTGAAGAAATACGGGCAAAGCCGCGCGCGGCCATCCATCATCTCCACCGAGCCGTCGTCGCGGAAAACCGGATGGCTGATGCGGCGGCCCTCATGGAATTCCTGCAGGATCCACGGTTGCTCGCCGGCTTGATCCAGCGCGTCCGTGAGACGCGCGGCCCACTCCGCGGCCGGCAGGTCATGGCCGATGAAAACACCGCGCGCGCCCCATGCGTTTTCATGAAAACCACTGAGTTTGAGCACGAGTTGGCGCATTTTCTGGCTGAATGCGGCGACTTCATCCCACGAGTGGGCGTCGAGCCGGGGCAGCGCGGCATGCGGCGGCAGCGGCTCGGGATCCAGCACCCAGCCGAAGGGCACGATTTCCCTGAGCCGCCGCAGGTGGTTGCCGCGCAGCACGCGTTTCCATGTCCGGCCCAGTGCGGGCGACCAAAGCAGGGCGAGCCACAGCTTGTCCTCCAGGTGCGGCTTGAACGGAGGCGTGAGACGCAATCCGCCGCCCGCGGCCTGTGCCGCGAGGTCTTTCGCATTCGGCACCGACTCCCAATCGAAGAGTTCGAAAAACCGATAGACCGCACCGCCATCGGGCACGTAGGCCTCGGCTTCCGCCACCATCCATGCGGCGCCCAACTGGCCGGTGAGCCACTCCATTTCCGGCCGGTAATCGGACGCCTCCTCCGAGATCAGCACGGTTCCGCCATCCGGCAGCAACGACCGGAAGCCATCGATCATCCCGTCCGGACCGCCGAGCACGTCGAATCCCGCCCGGGCATAGGTCCGTGCCAGCCATGCGGTCACGCCCATCCCTCCCGGCACGCTGTCCAGTTCCGTGACCGCCACGCCGCGCTCCGTGAGCAACAGGTCGGGCCGGATCACGCGCGGGAACTGGTCCGCCATGCCCGCGGAGCGCTGCATGCGGACGAGCCATTCCGGCTTGCCGCGGTCTAACAGCCCGGCGATCCACTCCGGCGCCCTGCCGGCCGCGCTGCTGCGGTAGAGTGCATCGCATGCTTGCTGGAATCTTGCCAGCGGATGGCCCAGCGAGGCGATCCCGTCCGCCTCGCGGCGGGTCAGTCCGAGTGGTTCGGGCGACCACCGCCAGCCGCCGCCGCCGAAGAGTCCGCCCTCGGGCAGGCTGTCGCGCAGATCGGAGAGGCTCAATCCCATGCCGGGATGAATTTCCATGCCGTGGTCCTGTTTGCCAAGCCGGGATTCCAGCTGCCATGCAAAGGGACTCGACTCCGGCCGCGGCGGCGGATCACAATCCGGTTGTGAAGCCGGGCATGGCCAGCAACCGGAACTCGGAACACGGCAGGGAGGCCCGCCGGAACCGCCATGTCCGGGCGGTGGAGAAATGCGCGCCCGCACTGGATGAGGAAGCGCTCATGGAAATTGTCTCGCAGCGTGAGAAGCCATTCATCCTGGTGCTCGATTGCGTGCAGGACCCGCACAACCTCGGTGCGATCCTGCGCACGGCCGATGCCGCCGGGGTGGATGCCGTGGTCGCCCCCCGGGACAAGGCGGCCGGCATCACCGAGACCGTGCGCAGGATCTCGGTGGGGGCGGCAGACCACGTGCCATTCGCGCAGGTGACCAACCTGGTGCGCACCATGGAAAGACTCAAGGCCGCCGGCATCTGGATCGTCGGCACATCGGATCATGCGAAATCCAGATCGATCTACGAGCTGGATCTCAAGGGGCCGCTGGCACTGGTGATGGGCGCGGAGGAAAAAGGCATGCGGCGGCTCA
>JBIJBN010000030.1:0-11921 GCA_044345175.1 Luteolibacter sp. | reverse complement strand
CGGAAGCATCTCAGTGCCATGGCTGGCTTGTGGGTTTCCGGGCTTGGATTCATTGATGTGGTTGTTGGTTGCGTCGGGATGTTGGCCAGAGTTTGAGCACACGCATTCGGAAACACGTGTCGCATTCGTCACACGGGGTCCGGAAGCAAAATCTGCGCCAGAAGAAAATGTTTGCCAAATTCGTATTTTCAGTAAATACTGAAACCGATGAATGCGACGAGTGATGGATTGAAGGAAGCGCGGGACGGGTTTGTGGCGCAGTGGGGTGCGATGGGCTCGCAGTGGGGGATCAACCGGACGATGGCGCAGATTCATGCGTTGTTGATGACGGCAGCGGAGCCGATGAGCACGGATGCGGTGATGGAGGAGTTGGAGATTAGCCGGGGCAATGCGCACGGGAATCTGAAGGAGCTGGTGGCGTGGGGTTTGGTGCGGGTGGTGGTGCGGAAGGGGGAGCGGCGGGATTTTTTCGAGGCGGAGAAGGACGTGTGGCGGATTTTCACGATGGTGGCGCGGGAGCGCAAGCGGCGGGAGATCGACCCTGCGCTGGCGGTGTTGCGCAAGTGTGCGGCGGACAGTGAGGGGATCGACACGCCGGAGGGGCGTGCGTTTCACGGGCAGATGAAGCGGTTGGAGGAGTTTGTGTCGTTTGCGTCCGCGATGGCCGACCGTGTGGCGGGGATGAAGCACACGCTGGCGCTGCAGATGGCGGCGAAGGTTCTTGGTTGAAGGAAAATTGGGGGTGCCCGTGAAGCCATGAATCCCGTGATCGTCATTTTCGGAGCCAGCGGATTTACCGGGAGGTATCTTTGCCGGCATTTCGCGCGGCAGGGATGGGAGGTGGTGGCGGTGAGCCGCAGCCGTGCCGGGTGGGGTGGCGACGGCATGTTTCTGGAATGGGACGGCCGTTCGCCGGGGCCGTGGATGCTTGCGCTGGAGGGGGCGCAGGCGGTGATCCACGGCGATGCCGGCATGGTGGGTGGTGGCGATGGCGCGCATGATGCCACCCGCGCCATTGCCCGGGCCATCGCCGCGTGCAAATCGCCCCCCGCCACATGGGTCTTTGCATCCAGCGCCGGGTGGTATCGGCATGCGGACGACCGGCCGCAGGACGATTGGCTTGGCGAGCCGGGCGACGATCCGTGTGCGATGGCCGCGCGCGCCGCGGAGGAGGTGTTTTTCTCGCAAGCGGCACCCGCCCGCACCCGCAAGGTGTCCATCCGCAGCGGCATGGTGCTGGCGCATGAACCGGGCGGCGGCTGCGACGCGCTGCGCGGCTGGAGCGATTGCGCCGGCGGGGCAGCCTCCGCCGAGCACCGCATCAGCTGGATCCACATGGAGGATTTCCTCCGGGGTGTGGGCTTCATCATCGGGGATCCCTTTCTTGACGGTGCCGTGAACCTCAGCGCCCCGGAATCCCCGTGCCTTGGCGAATGGATCGGGATGCCGCGCAGCACCGCCGCCCTGCCCGCCGCGCCGCCCGCCAAAAGCCAATGGGTGCTGCCCCTGCGGATGCGCGATGCCGGCTTCCGCTGGCGCTGGCCACACGCCGCCGATGCCCTCGCCAACCTTGCATCCCGCCCCGGGCTGGATGGATTCTTCCTCCCCCACCCCGCCCCGCTCCCGAGGCCGCGCAGCTCCATGCCCCCCGCCCTCGTTCCGGCCAGCCCCTCCTGCTGATTCATCCGCCCGGGGCCACCCGCAGCCGCCTGCGTCCCGCGCGCGGCCGCACACCGGATGCGTGGTTCATCCCGCGTTGGGAATCGGCCGGCCGCGGGCTCAGCGGGGTTGGCGGGCGCTGGCCTTGAGGCGCAGCGCGTTGAGGGCGATGAAGCCGGTGGCATCGTCCTGGTTGTAGGCATCCTCCCGGCCGCCCTCCATGGTGGCGACGGCTTCGGAATACATGCTGTAGGGCGAGCGCCTGCCGGCCTGCATGACATTGCCCTTGTAGAGCTTGAGGCGCACCTCGCCGGTGACCGTCTTCTGGGTCTCGGTGACCAGCGCCTGGATCGCCTCGCGCTCCGGCGAGAACCAGAACCCGTTGTAAACGAGCTGGGCGTATTTCGGGATGAGCGAGTCGCGGATGTGCATCGCCTCGCGGTCCATGACGAGCGTCTCGAGGTCGCGGTGGGCGGCCAGCAGGATGGTGCCGCCGGGTGTTTCATAAACGCCGCGCGACTTCATGCCGACGAAGCGGTTCTCCACGATGTCCACGCGGCCGATGCCGTTGCGCCCGCCTAACAGATTCAGCACGCGCATGATGCCGTAGGGCGTGAAGAGCGAGTAGCCGTCCTGCCCGCCGGTGGACTTCACGTCGCCGAGTTCGCCGAGGATGGCGCAGAGGCCGTCGTGTTTGAGGCCGGTGGCGTTGCCTTTTTCGAAGAGGATTTCGACATACTCCGCATGGTCCGGCGCGTCCTCGGGAGAAACGGAGAGCACATACATGTCGCGGTCCGCGGCGGTGGTGGCGTCATACCACGGGTCCTCCATCGCGCCGGCCTCGAAGGAAATGTGGAGGAGGTTGCGGTCCATCGAGTAAGGCTTCTTCATCGAAGCCTTGATGGGGATGTGGTGTTTTTCCGCATAAGCGATCATTTCCGAGCGGCCGGGGAACTGCTTGCGGAAGTCCGGATCGCGCCACGGGGCGATGCATTTCACCTGCGGTGCGAGCGAGGCGGCGGAGAGTTCGAAGCGGACCTGGTCGTTGCCCTTGCCGGTGGCGCCGTGGGCGATGGCATCGGCGCCTTCGGCGAGTGCGACCTCCATCATGCCCTTGGTGATGCACGGGCGGGCGATCGAGGTGCCGAGCAGGTAGCGGCCCTCGTAGACCGCGTTGGCCTGGATCATCGGGAAAATGAAATTCGCGGCGAAATCCTCCTTGAGGTCGCCGATGAAGCACTTCGAGGCGCCGGTGCGCAGCGCCTTCTCCTCGAGTCCGTCGAGTTCATCGCCCTGGCCGACATCCGCGCAGTAGGCGATGATTTCGGCTTGGTATCTTTCCTTGAGCCAGAGCAGCAGCACGGAGGTGTCGAGACCGCCGGAGTAGGCGACGAGAATTTTCATGGCGGGCGGAGAGAAGCAGGAAGCCATGCGGCGGGCAAGGGGGAAGCGTCGGCGCATGCTCCGCGGTGAAATCAAACGACACCGCTGGCATGGCTTGAACCGCGGCCCGCATGAGGGCAGTCTCACCGCGTGCAGCGCGATCCATCATCCCATCCCGCCGGTCATGTGGCATTGCCAGCGGCGGCCATCGGCGCGCTCTCGCTGCTGCTGGCCGCGGGTTTGGAACTCACCGGGATGCTGGCGATCGCGGACAAGGCGGTTGCGGACCAAGTGGCGCGGCATGTGGCGGGCGGTTTCCCGCTGCGTATCCCGGACTGGGGCGTGTGGTTGTGCACCGCGGTGTTGTCGTTCGGCACCGCGGCCGCGCTGCTCGGCACACCCGGCCGGCTGCGGCGCGTGATGCTGTGGCTCAGCGGCGTGATCCTGGTGGGCGCGTGGGCCCCGGTGCTGGGACTTGCGGCCCACGCCCCGGAGATCGCCGCCCCATGGATTGCCACGATCTGGTCCGGGATCTGCTCGCTGGTCTATGCCAGCCGCCACCGGATGCCGGTGGACCGGTTGTCGCCGGGCAAGGCCGCGCCGTGATCCGGGACGCCTTGGGAATGCGCAATCCGACGTTTTCTCCACGTCTTGCGGCTTGCCGCATGACGGATCGCACCCTAGATTCCCGCCTCCGCGCCGTATCAGGCCGCTGAAACGACTTCAGGCCACTACCCATGAGTTCGAAAAAATCCATCGCCGGGCACGATCACGACAAGGTGCACAAGCCGTCCAAGGAATTTTCCGCCAAGGCCAGGATCCCGTCGATGGCGGCATACAAAAAGCTCTACAAATCCTCGATCGCCAAGCCCGCCGCCTTCTGGGCGAAGGAGGCCAAGGAACTCGTCTGGCGCAAGAAGTGGAAAAAGACGCTGGAGTGGAAGGCACCCTTCGCCAAGTGGTTCACGGGCGGCAAACTCAACGTCTGCGAGAACTGCGTGGACCGCCACGCGGAGGGCCCGCGGCGCAACAAGGCCGCCATCATCTGGGAGGGCGAGCCGGGCGACAAACGCGTGATCACCTACGGCCAACTCCAGCGCGAGGTCTGCCGGTTCGCCAACGTGCTCGAAAAGCAGGGCGTCAAGTCCGGCGACCGCGTCCTGATCTACATGCCGATGATCCCCGAGGCCGCCGTGGCCATGCTCGCGTGCGCCCGCATCGGCGCGATGCACAACGTGGTCTTCGGTGGCTTCGCCGCCGAGGCGATCGTCGACCGCCTCGAGGATTCCGGCGCGACCACCGTGATCACCGCGGACGGCGGCTGGCGGCGCGGCAAAGTGGTCGCACTCAAACCGGTGGTGGACGAGGCGCTGGAAAGATACACCCGCGTCAGGCGCGTGATCGTGGTGAAACGCTGCGGCAACGAGGTGGCCATGCATGAAACACGCGACAGCTGGTGGCACGATGAGGTGGCCGCGGCTTCCGCACGGCACGAGGCCAGAGCCTTTGATTCCGAGCATCCGCTGTTCCTGCTCTACACCTCCGGATCCACCGGCAAACCGAAGGGCATCCTGCACACCTCCGGCGGCTACCTCACCGGCACCTACGCCACCTGCAAATACGTTTTCGACATGCGCGACGAGGATGTCTACTGGTGCACCGCCGATGTCGGCTGGATCACCGGGCATTCCTACATCGTTTACGGACCGCTGGCCAACGGCGTCACCCAGGTGATGTATGAGGGCGCGCCGAACTTCCCGGACTTCGGCCGCTTCTGGCGCATGATCGAGGATTACGGCGTCACCATTTTCTACACCGCACCCACCGCCATCCGCGCCTTCATCAAGGCCGGCGACCATTTCCCCGCGGCCTCCGATCTTTCCTCGCTGCGGCTGCTGGGATCCGTCGGCGAGCCGATCAACCCCGAGGCATGGAACTGGTATCACAAGCACATCGGCGGCGGCAGGTGCCCGATTGTGGACACCTGGTGGCAGACCGAGACCGGCGCGATCCTGATCACCCCGCTGCCCGGCGCCACCCCGCTCAAGGCGGGCACCGCGACCCGGCCGTTCTTCGGCATCGATGCCGCGATCCTCGACGACGCCGGAAACGAGTGCAAACCCGACCAGGACGGCCGTCTTGTGATCCGCAAGCCGTGGCCATCGATGATCCGCACGATTTACGGCGACAAGGAACGCTACCGGAAGACCTACTGGTCCGATTACCCCGGGCTCTACACCGCAGGGGATGGCGCGCGCCGCGAAAAGGACGGCAACTTCTGGATCATCGGCCGTCTGGACGATGTGCTGAATGTTTCCGGCCACCGGCTCGGCACGGCGGAAATCGAGAGCGCGCTGGTCTCACACCCGGCGGTGGCTGAGGCCGCCGTGATCGGCAGGCCGGATGATCTCAAGGGCCAGGCGGTCGCCGCGTTCGTCACGCTCAAGGGGGACTTCACCGAGTCCGCGGAGCTGCGCGAGGAGCTGCGCGGCCATGTCGCCAAGGTGATCGGCGCGATCGCCAGGCCGGATGACCTCCATTTCGCGCCGGGGCTGCCCAAGACGCGCTCGGGCAAGATCATGCGGCGCCTGCTCAAGGAGCTCGTCTGCACCGGCGGCATTTCCGGAAACATCACCACGCTGGAGGACCACTCGGTGATCGAGAGCCTGCAGCGCAGGATCTCCGCATCATCACACACCCCGCATTCCGCATCATGACACCCACACGTTATTACGTCGCCCGCCTCGCACAGGCCTTCGGCTATGTCCGGCGCTCCCAGCGCATGGCCGATGCCGCCAGCGAGATGCACCTGCTGCGCGAGGCGGAGGCCCAGCTCGGCGCGATGATCTGGGAAAAGGCCCATGACATCGACGTGCTCTCGGTGGAATACTGGAACCTGCGCAAGCTGGTCAAGGAGCGGCAGCTGTTGGACTCCCGGCTGGCGGAGTGCCAGGAAAAGGTCGCAAAAGCCCACGAGCAGCGCGCCGCCATCCTCAACAGCGCTCCCGAGGCCAATCAGGAACTGCTCGAAAAACGCGCGACGCTGCTCGCCGGACTCGAGCAGCTGGCCAATGAGCGCGACCGCGTGATCCAGGGCGCCCGCGAAATCCGCAGGTCCCATGTCGGCATGAAAATGAAGCTCGAGGTGCTCACCAAGGAGGGCGGCGGCTCTGCGGAGGCCGCGGCGGAAATCGAGAAGGTCAAACAGCGGCTGGAGGAGCTGCACAGCCGCTTTGCCGAACTCAAGCAGGAACGGCAGCGCATCGGCGGCCTGATCGAGGAGGGCGACGCGAAAGCGGATGAATTGGAGTCCCGCATCAGGGAGGAGAAACAAAAACTGCGGACACAGGCCGCGGAGGCCTTCGAGATGATCGGCGAGGGCAACAAAGAGCTGGCCTTGTTGCGCGCCGAGGTGGGTCTGTTAGACATGCAGTTGCGCCAGCTGCAAGGGGAGATCGGCCGCTACGTGAGCCGCAACACCCGGACCGACGCCGCCTGCGCGCGGGCTGCCGCCTCCCACATGGGACTGGTGGAGGTGATGCGCGCGCTGCGCCGCTCGGTGGTTCTCAACCACCGTCTGGCCGGTGTGACCGGCTGAGCGCGCCGCGCGGCTCACGGCACATCGAACGGCCGACCTTTCTCCGGGACGATGACGCGGGTCGCATGGCCCTTCATTGCCTCCACGAAGGCATCCGCGTCCGCCGCGATGACCGGGAACGAGCCGTAGTGGCACGGGATCGCCGCCTTGAGGTTGAAAAACCGCCGCACGGCGAGCGCGGCGGCCTGCGGGCCCATGGTGAAGCGGTCCCCCACCGGAACCATCGCCACATCCGGCCGGTGCAGCTCGGCGATCAGCGCCATGTCGCCGAAGATGTCGGTGTCGCCCATGTGATAGACCGTCGGCTGGCCGGCCGCCTTGACGATCACGCCCGCCGGGTTTCCGAGCGGGATGTCCCGATCGGATGACGAATGGTCGGCGCGGACGAGGGTGACGCTGAAGCCGTCCTGCATGGTGGTGCCGCCGAGGTTCATGGGGTCGGTGTTTTTGACGCCCTGGCCGGCAAGCCACATGCAGATTTCGAAATTGGCGACCACCTTGGCGCCGGTCTCCGCGGCGATCGCGGCGGTATCGCCCACATGATCGCCGTGACCATGGGTGAGCAGGATGTGCGAGACACCGCGCGCGGCCGCCGCGGCATCCCCGGCGAAGGCCGGGTTGCCCGTGAAAAACGGATCGATGAGCACGGCATGGCCGTCGAAATCGAGGCGGAACGCGGAGTGGCCGAACCAGGTGACTTTCATGATGAGGAAAATGACTGCGGGGCTTGGAAGATGGCCTGACGATGCACCGGATGCGGCCGTTTGGCAATGCCCGGCCGCGGGGGAAACCCGTGGTGGCGGCGCGCTTGAAGTCCGCGCCGATCGCGCTTTACTCGTCGGCGTGGCCGCCAAAGCAAAACCTCCGTCATCCGCCGCGGGAACCATCCACGTGGTGACCGGAAGCGATGACGGCATGGTGCGCGAGAAAGCCCTCGAGCTTTACAACCGCCTCACCGGCGGGGTGGACGACGGGTTCACCCATGAGACCATCGACGGCATTGCCGACAATTCCGACTCCGCATTCGAGATCTGCGCTTCGGTGGTGCAGGCGCTGCAGACCATCCCGATGTTCGGTGGCGACAAGGTGGTGTGGCTGCGCAATGCGAACTTTCTGGGAGACACCCTCACCGGCCGCTCGCAGCGCACCGAGGCGGGCGTGGACAACCTGCGCGCCACCCTCGAGGCCGGCCTACCGCAGGGCGTGGGTTTCCTGCTCACCGCCCAAGCCGTGGACAAGCGGCGGGCATTCTGGAAATTCATCGAAAAGAATGCCGAGGTGCACACCTGCGAGCGGATCGACACCAGCCGCGACGACTGGCAGGAACAGGTGGCCGCGCTGGTCGTCAGGCGCGCGGCCGCGCTGGGACTGGATTTCGAGCCGGACGCGCTGGAGTTGTTCGTCATGCTCGCCGGCGAGCAAACCCAGCAGATCGGCAGCGAACTTGAGAAACTCGACCTTTATCTCGGCGACAGCCGCCGCACCATCCGCAGGGAGGACGTGGACCAGCTGGTCCCGCTCAGCCGCGCGGCCGTGGTTTTTGAAATCGGCAAGGCCATCCAGGAGGGAAACGCCGCGCGCGCCATCGCGCTGATCGACCAGCAGCTTGCGGCCGAGGAATCCGCCATCGGCATCATGCGCGCCTCGATCATCGGCGTGGTGCGCAATCTTTACATGGCCCGCCTGATCATCAGCCGGTTCCAACCGCCCACCGGTGCTTACAGCGCCTTTGCCGCCGCGCTCAACCGCCTGCCGGAGGCGGACCGCGCGTGGCTGCCCCAGAAAAAGGACGGCAGCGGCGTGAATGCCTATCCGATCTTCCTCGCCACCGGCAAGGCCGCACATTTCGAGCTCGAAAGCCTCCAGCAGGTCATGGAGGCAACGCTGAGGGCGGACCAAGCGCTGGTCACCACCGGACTCGACCACCGGCTCATCCTCCACCGGCTGGTCGTGGAAATCACCGCCGCCCGCAAGCCGCAGGCCACCCGCATACGCTGAAAACCGCGGAATTTCCCCGCTGGTGCCAAGAAATGGCTTTACATGGCGGGCAGGACGGCTAATTTCCGCGCCCCGGTTGGCGCTTGTGGCCCCACCGCAACCCCATTCGTTTTCCATCATGAAAGTCCTCTCGTCACTCTCATCCGCCAAGCGCCGCCACGCCGATTGCCAGGTCGTGAAACGCAAGGGCACGGTCTATGTGATCTGCAAGTCCAACCCGAAGTTCAAGGCCCGCCAGGGCGCGACACCAGGCACCCGCTTGTCGAAAAAAGGCCTCTGAGCCGGTCCGGCAGCGGATCCATCACGGATACTGGAAAAGCGGCCCGCGGGCCGCTTTTCGCGCGTCTCAACCTGCGGCATGGACCAACAGGACGATCTCACCCTTCGGCGGATGGGCCTGAAAATGCGCGAGCAACCCGGCAGCGCTGTCACGGTGGTAGGTCTCGAATTTCTTGGTCAGCTCGCGCGCCACGCAGACCCGCGCCGCAGGATCAAGCGATGCCAGGATCTCCAAAGTCGAACACAGCCGGTGCGGCGACTCGAAAAACACCCCGGTCTCACCGGATTCCAACACCGCCGCAAGCGCGCTGCGGCGCTTGCCGGATTTCACCGACAGGAATCCGCCGAAGCGGAAGGCATGGCACGGCAGACCGGAGCCGATCAACGCGGTGATCACCGCCGAGGGTCCCGGCAACACCTCCACGGGCGTGCCTGAATCGATGCAGGCCCGCACCAAGCGGTAGCCGGGATCCGAAACACCGGGCATACCCGCATCGGTGATCAGGGCGATGGTCTCCCCGCCGCGTGCAGCCTCAGCCAACTCCCGCGCGCGGCGCTCCTCGTTGTGCTCGTGCAAGGCGACCAGCGGTTTTCCGGAAATCCCGTGACGGGCCAGCAGCGGTGCCGAATGCCGCGTGTCCTCACAGGCGATCCGGTCGGCACTCTTCAAAACCTCCAGCGCGCGCAATGTGATGTCACCAAGATTGCCGATGGGCGTGGGAACAAGAATGATGCGGCCGCCGGATTCCATGAATGCCACAAATGCTGGAGCCGACAGCCGTGGCAGGAAAGCGGAAATCCCGGAATGATGCGCATCCCCGCGGTTTCGCACACCCACTCGCGGGCTTTCTTTGGGGTTGAGTTGCGGGCCGCTGCGGCTACCCTCGCCGCGACCATCCACCGATGATGCAACCCGCTTTCTCCAGACTCCTTGCGTGCGCCATGATCGTCTGCGCAGCACCTTCCACCGCCCGCGCCCAGGAAAGCATCATGGTCGTCGAGGCACACTCCGGCAGGATCCTCATCGCCTCCAACTCCGGCCTCAAACGCCCGGTCGCGAGCCTCAACAAAATCGCCACCGGCGTCGTCGCACTGGACTGGGCCACCGCCGCCGGCGTGGATCCGGGCACCCTCCGCATCAGCGTGCCCCAGACCATCACGCTCGTCGGCGGACCCAACCCGATGAACCTCCAAGCGGGCGACACACTTAGCTTGCGCGACGCCCTCTACGCGGCACTGCTCGGCTCGGACAACCTCGCCGCCCTCACACTCGCGGATCATGTCGGCCGCGAACTGCTCGCCCGCCGCGGGAAAAACGGCGACCCAGTGGCGGAATTCGTCGCGGAAATGAACCGCCTGGCCAAGGCGCTCGGCATGACGCAGACCCGTTTCAGCAACCCCCACGGCCTTGAACGGCCGGGCTCCAAGGCTGCTTCCACCGCCGCGGACATCACCCGGCTCTCGATTTACGCCATGCGCCGCAACGCATTCAACTTCATCGTCCGCCAGCCGGACCGCCAGGTGACGGTCAGCGGCGCGGGCGGCTCCCGCAACTACCGCGTGCGCAACTCCAACGAACTCATCGGCGAATCCGGAATCCTCGGCATCAAAACCGGCACCACCGCGGCCGCCGGACCCTGCCTGGCAGTCTGCATGGACCGCGATCCGCTCATCCGCCAGAAACCGGACGGCAGCAAGGGTGTGACACCGCGCCGCCTCATCGTGGTGGTTCTCAACAGCCCGGACCGCTTCAACCGCGCGCGCAGCCTGATCCGCCAAGGCTGGGGCATCTACGACCCGTGGCTGGCGGCCGGGGCGCCGTTCAAGGACCGCAGGCGCGAATTCATCACCGTGCCGAATCCGGGATGACCCCCTCGACCCGCGTTTGACCCACTCCGCAATATCCACACCATGTCCACCGACCCGCTGCTCGAACTGCTCCGCCGCAAAGCCCGTTTCACCCACCAGGAACTGGCGGACCTGCTCTCACAGGATGCCGATTCGGTGGCACGCCGCATCACGCAATGGGAACACGATGGAACCATCCTCGGCTACCACGCCGTGATCAATCCCGAGGCGGCCGGCGACACCGCGGTTTCCGCATTCATCGAAGTGAAACTCACTCCCGAACGCGGCGGCGGCTTCGACCGCCTGGCGATGCGCATCGCGCGCTTCGACCCGGTGGTTTCCTGCTATCTCGCCAGCGGCGGCTATGACCTGATGGTCGTCGCCGAAGGCGCGGACCTGCGCGAGGTCGCGCGATTCGTCTCCGAAAAACTCAGCACCCTGGAGGGCGTGCTCTCCACCGCCACCCACTTCCGGCTCAAGACCTACAAGGAAAACGGGTTCATCTTCGAACGCGAGATCCATCCCGAGCGCCTCGCGGTGTCACCCTGAACCGCGGCCATCGGAACCGCCGGGACCACCGCGCCGCACGCCGCCCTTGAGCCGCGCCTCACGGAAAAACTCCTGCAACAACAGGGCGCACTCGTCCCCCAGCACCCCGGATGCGACATCACAACGATGGTTCAACGGCGGATTGGCATCCAGCAGGTTGATCCAGCCGCCGGCCGCGCCACACTTGGAATCCGCGCACCCGAAAACCACCCGCTCCGGCCGGCAATGGACAATCGCGCCGGCACACATCGGGCACGGCTCCTTGGTCACATACAGCGTGCAATGTTCCAGCCGCCAGTCCCCGAGCGCATCCTGCGCCGCCGTCAGTGCCAGCATCTCGGCATGCGCAGTCGCATCCTTGAGCGTCTCCACCTGGTTCCACGCGCGCGACACGATCCTCCCTCCACGCACCACCACCGCCCCCACCGGCACCTCGCCGGCCGCCCGCGCCCGCTGCGCCTCACGCAGGGCCTGACCCATGAAATACACGTCGCTGTGCAGGTCGATGACCGGTTCCTCCTCGTCCACACACGATGACTAGCGCACGCCCGCGCCGGATGCACGCGGATTCACCCGCCGCCAATCCGCATTCCAGCAAACCGCTCCA
>JBIJBN010000231.1:0-3610 GCA_044345175.1 Luteolibacter sp. | reverse complement strand
GTTGGGGCTGCCTTTGCGCGATCCGCGGAGATCCAGATATTCCATCATCGCCGGATCCATCAGGACCTGATGCGTGAGTTCCCTGAAGTTTCCCAAGGCGTGTTGGCGAAACAGCCGGTTCTGGTTCATCATCAGCTCGCTGGACCTCACCTTTTGAATGGAGCAGGCGAAGTGATCGTGCCAGAACAAGGTCATCTTCTCGCGCAGCGGCGCGCCGGATGTGAGCATGCGCCGGAACCACCAGCCCTGCCCTTCAAGCGCCTGTCGGCGGCTTTCGATCTGCAAGCGCCGGCCGAATTCGCGGCGTTTGCGCTCGAGTTCCTCCGGGTTGGCACCTGGGTTTTCCTGCATCAGCGCCCGGCGGTCCTCGGCGCGCCGGAGCATGTTGGCCACCGCCTGCTCTTTTTCCGCCCAAGCTGGCGGCGGGATGGCATCCACGGATTCCGCGGGCGCCACCAGCGACTCCACGGCCTGGCGGCGGCCGAGGGCATGAAGCGCGCGGATCTCGTCCGGGCTGCCGCCGAAGCCTGCCCGGTTCAGCAGGTGGGCCGCCTCGTGGAGGGTCCATGATTCATCCGCTCTCGGAAGCATGAAATCAGAAACCATGCTCCGCCGGGAAAGTTGCGCAGCCGTCACGCCCGTGCCGGCGGATTGTCAATCGAGTCCCCTTTGGCCGAGTTCATCCTCGTCCCAGCCGAGGTAGTGCCCCAGCTCGTGCAGAAACGTGGTGCCCACTTCATCGCGGAAGTCCTGCTCGTCGCGGTCGGTCCACTCCCAGAGGTTCATCAGGAACAAACGGATGCGCGGCAGATCCGCGGTATCGGCCAGCTCCATCGCGCAGGGACCCTCGAAGAGCCCGAGCTCGTCGCCCTGCAAGCCATCGTCGCAATCGGCCCGGCCGGGTTTTTCCTCCATGGATACCGGCACTCCGGCCGCCGCCTCGCGGACGTCGGCGGGCAGCACCTTGACCAGTGCCGCGACCTCCTCCCCGGCCCAACGGCTCAATGTGTCGAAGTCCATCGCCTTGGTGTGCAAGCGCCGGGACCTTCAATGGGAGCAACCGCAGCCGCCACCTCCGCCGCCGCAACAACCGCCGCCATCGGCCTCGGCCAGCTCATCGCTGGTGGGGACGCGGCCGAGTTCCAGGGTCATGCCGACGTATCTGCCGATTTCCTTCTGGAGTTTTTCAAGTTGCTCGCGGGCCACCAGGAAATCGCGTGCGATTTCATTTTCAAACAACGCCTCACGTGCGGCCTCGAACTCGCGGATCTCGGCAGATCCCAGGTGGATGCCCGAGTGCTGCTTCTGGTGAAGCTCCTCCCCGCGTTCATGGACGCTTTGGTATTGGAGGCGCGCCGCATCGTCATTCAGGAAGCGCTCGACGCTGTCCTGGAATCCGGCAAACATCGGATCAGTGGCGATGCAGGCACACAACTCACGGGTTTTCGCGATGATCGCGGAATCTTCGGCGATGATGGACATGGATGCTGCATAAACCCGCAGGCCGCCGCTGGCAACGGGCATTTCCGGAAATTTCCCGTGCCTGTTTCGGGCTTGGACCCCGGGCGGTCCATGGCATAGACAGGCTCCGCAACCCGCGAATTCCATGCCCGACCGAATCACCGCCACCTTCGAAAAACTCCGCGCCGCCGGTGAGAAGGCCTTCATCGCATACATCGCCGCCGGTGATCCGGACCATGCCCGTTCCCTGGAAATCATGAAATGCCTCGCCGATCTCGGCGCGGATGTCATCGAGCTGGGTCTGCCGTTTTCCGATCCGCTTGCCGATGGCATCGTGAACCAGATGGCCGCGGAGCGCGCGCTCAAGGCGGGCATGACCACACCGCGCGTGCTGGAACTGGTCCACAGGTTCCGTGAGACGCATCAGACGCCGGTCGTGCTCTTCACCTATCTCAATCCGGTGTTCACCTATGGTTTCGCGGCTTTTCACCGTGATGCCGTCGCGGCTGGTGCCGATGGTATCCTGCTCTTGGACCTTCCGCCGGACGAGGCGGCGCTGGACCCGGATCTCTCCACAGGCCCGGATTTGATCCCAATCCGCCTGATCGCGCCCACCACGCCGGCCGGGCGCGTCGGGACGCTCGCACGGTCGTCGGCGGGATTCATCTACGCGTTGTCACGCACCGGTGTCACGGGTGCGCACGGCGCGCCATCGGCAGACATCGCGGAGCTGGTCTCGTCCATCAGGCAGCACACCCGCACCCCGGTGTGCGTCGGTTTCGGCATCAGCACGCCCGCGCAGGCGGCCATGGTCGCCGCAGCGGCGGATGGCGTCATCGTCGGCTCGGCGATCGTCAAGCAGGTGGAATCGCATCCGGAGGATCCGGTGCGGGCCGTGCGCGAGTTCACGGCTCCGTTGATTGCGGCGGTGAAAGCCAGTTGCCATTGAGGATGCGCCGGCTTTCATCGGTCCCGCCGGTCCATTCCCAGAGCCATGCCACCCGGCTCGCGCCATCCGCGCACGCGGCCTGCGCGCGCACGCGGCGGTATCCGGGCCCCTCGAAGTCGTCCAGCGCCCGCAACAAGTCCGCACCGGCCTGATAGATCTCGCCGGTCACCCGGTCCGCGGCCCCGTCCAGCACCAGGCCCGGATACCAGTCGATGCGATACAGCCGCGCGCGCACCGTGGCCGCGCCCGCGAACACCGCGCCGGCCATGCGGAAGTGGTTGGAACCGCCGCGCCGCAGCGTGCCATAGACAAAGATCATTTCAACGGATGCTTCCATGGCGCGGTGTGGAGCGGGGGAGTGGGGAAGGGGAGTGGATCGCCGCATGCGCTGCGCCACGTCAGTTCCGCGGTTTGTTGCCCACCTCGTTGTCGAGCATCCGGCGCAGGTCGTCGAGCCCCGCGCCGGTGTCTGCGGAAACCGGAAACACCTCCACCTTCGGGAAGCGCAGCCGGAAGGCCGCGAGATGATCCGCGGAGCTTTCAAGATCCATCTTGTTGGCGACCACCATCCACGGGAAGCGGGCGAGCTCCTCGTCATACTCCCTGATCTCGCGCCGCAGGATCTCAAGGTCGGAAAGCGGATCGCGCCCCTCGCTGCCCGCCATGTCGAGCACGAACAAAAGCAGGCTGCAGCGGGTGATGTGGCGCAGGAACTCATGGCCAAGGCCGCGGTTCTCATGGGCCCCCTCGATCAACCCCGGAATGTCGGCCACCGTGCAGCGGCGGAAACCGGGAAACTCAACCACACCCACCACCGGTTGCAGCGTGGTGAACGGATACGAGGCGACCTTCGGTTTCGCCGCGGACAACTTGCCAAGCAGCGTGGATTTCCCCGCGTTCGGGAATCCGACAAGGCCCGCATCGGCAATGCGGCGCAGCTCGAGGTAGAACACACCGGCCTCGCCGGGCGTGCCGAGCGTGTGCTCGGTGGGCGCGCGGTTGGTGGCGGTGCGGAAATTCCAATTGCCCTTGCCCGGTTCGCCACCCTTGCACAACACGAACTCGGAACCGTTCTCCGTAAGGTCGGCGATGGGTTCCATCTCGATGCCCTCCTCGCTGCGCTCGCCCTCCACCGCTTCCTCGACGGTGGCCGCACGCGCGCGGTAAACCACGGTGCCCGGGGGCACCCGGCCGACCACG
>JBIJBN010000268.1:0-3012 GCA_044345175.1 Luteolibacter sp. | reverse complement strand
TGCTTGAAGCCCTCGATGACCACTTCGAACGGCTCGTGGTCCTCTCCCTCGCGCTTCTGCACGCCGAGCACCACGTCGCCATACATCTGGACGAAGCGGCGGTAGCAGTCCCATGCGAAGCGCTCGTTTTTCGTCGCCGCGGCCAGCGCGAGGACCGTCTGGTCGTTGAGTCCGAGGTTGAGGATGGTGTCCATCATGCCGGGCATCGAGTCGCGCGCGCCGGAGCGCACGGCGACCAGCAGCGGCATGCCCTTGGCATCGCCGAACCTGCAGCCCATGATTTTCTCCATGTTGGCCACGCCGGCCTCCATCTGCGCCTGCAGCACGGACGGATAGGTTTTCTTGTGGGCGTAGAAATAGGTGCAGACCTCGGTGGTGATGGTGAATCCCGGAGGCACCGGCAGGCCGATGCGTGTCATCTCCGCGAGGTTCGCCCCCTTGCCGCCGAGCAGCGCCTTCATGCCGCCGTCGCCATCGGCCTTGCCGGCGCCCCAGGTGTAGACATATTTGGTTTTGGAGCTTTTCTTGACCGCGGTTTTGGCGGCTTTTCCGGCGCTTGTTCTGGCCGCGCTTTTCGCAGCCTTGGTTTTGGTAGCCATCGTGGAGTTGGTGTCAGTGTGTTTCACATGGATGCCGGCCACCGTGGAAAAACACCCACACGTCCGGCGTGGACGCCGGAGGCTAGGCAGCGGCCACCCGGCTGTCAATCAGGCAATGCGCGGGACCGTGGCGCGGGCCACAAGCGGTCATCCATACGGGCCGCCGGAAGTCATCTCAGGCCGCGGAGCAACAGCTCGGCATTGGTCTTGGTGGCCTTGAGGTTGGTGAGCAGCGTCTCGATCGCATCCCCCACGGGCAGGCCGGCGAGTTGCCTTCGCAGGTCCACCACCTTGAGGAACTCGTCCGGGTGATAGAGCCGGTCGTCATTGCGGGTGCCCGACTGCGGGATGTGGATGGCGGGGAAGACGCGGCGCTCGGCGAGTTCGCGGTCGAGCCTCACCTCCATGTTGCCGGTGCCCTTGAACTCCTCGAAAACCACGTCATCCAGCCGGCTTTCGGTTTCCACCAGCGCGGTGGCCAGGATGGTGAGCGATCCGCCCTCCTCGACATTGCGCGCGGTGCCGAAAAACTTGCGGGACTTCTGCAACGCGGCCGGGCTCACGCCGCCCGAGCCGATCGGCCCGCCCTGCATCGCCGAGTTGTGACCACGGGCAAGGCGGGTGAGGCTGTCGAGCAGCAGGATCACATCCTTGCCCGTCTCGACCAGCCGCCTGGCGCGCTCCAACACCAGATCGGCCACCTGTGCGTGCCGCCTGGGCGACTCATCAAAGGTGGACGAATAAACACGGCATCCGGCGGTTTCCTCGAAATCCGTCACCTCCTCCGGCCGCTCGTCGAGCAGCAGGATGATCAACTCGGCATCCGGATGGTTCATGCGGACCGAACGGGCGATCTGCTTGAGCAGGATGGTTTTGCCGCCGCGCGGCGGTGCCACGATGATGCCGCGCTGGCCCTTGCCGAGCGGGGCGATCAGGTCGATGACGCGCACGCCGAGGAAATCCGGCCCCTCGCCCTCCAGATGGATCCGCTGGTCGGGGAACAACGGCGTGAGCTTGTCGAATTCCTTGGGCGGCCGGTACTCGGCCAGCGGCACGCCCTCGACTTCGAGCAACTCGATGGCGGTCAGGTATTTGTCGCGCTCGCGCGGCGCGCGGACACGCACCTTGACCCATTGGCCGACGCGCAGGCCGTGGTCGCGCATCACATTCGAGCCGAGGTGGATGTCGTCCGGCCCGTGGCGGAAGCTGCGCTGGGGGTCGCGGATCATGGCGAAGTTCTCCTTGGCCTGTTCGATCACCCCCTCGCAGACCAGCCCCACCCCTTCATGGCTGTAAAAACAAAGCAGCTCGTAAACCAACTGGCTTTTGGGGATGCCGCCGGGGATCCTGGCCGGCAGCGATTCCGCCATCGCCTGGAGCTCCGCGAGCGGCTTCAGGCGGAACTGGTTGATATCGATGGAAACCGGCACGTCGACGGGCGCGGACGGCTGCGGCGGGGCGGCTTCGGATTCGGTGGGGAGACTCATGAGGAAGGCTTGGACAAAACGGCGGACTTGCGAGCGGAGGACGGACTGCGGCCCCTCGTTCCAGAAAACCACATCCGCAAGGGACATTTTCTCCTGAACCGGAAGCTGGGCGGCGAGAATCGAGTCGATCAGTGAATCATCGAAACTGCCGCGGCCTTTCAGCCGCTGGATTTGGGTGGACCGGGACGAGGCGACTACCAGCACCTCGTTTTGGCCGAAATCGAAGCTTTTTTCGAAGAACAGCGGAACATCCGCCACGAACAGCTTCGCGCCACGTTTAGCAGCCGCGTCCATGGATGCAAGACATTCCTGCCGCACCCGCGGGTGCAGGATCTCCTCGAGCCGCAGCCGTGCGGCCTCGTCGGCAAACACACGTCCGCGCAGGAAATGCCGGTCCACCCGGCCCTCGCCGTCCAACACCCCGTCGCCAAACGCTCCGGCAATGACCGCCGTGACCTCCGCGTCGCCGTCCAGCATCCGGTGCACCGCCGTGTCGCAATCAAAGATCACGATGGATGGCATGAACTCCCGAAGGAACCGGCAGACCGTGGATTTCCCCGAGGCGATCCCGCCTGTGAGCGCCATCACATGCATGCCGGCAGAATCATCGGCCGGTCGCTCCGTGGCAAGTGGCAAGATGGCGGCGGCAGGCACCCGCCCCCCCGGAAGACCCGGTTTTTTTCCTCGCCCGCCCTTGCCAGTCACCGGCCGGTCGGTTAAGCCCCGGCCCATGGCAACTTATCGCGTGCTGGTTTCGGACCCGATCTCGGAAAAGGGCGTGGATGCCCTGCGCAACGGCCCGGGCATCGCCGTTGACGTCAACACCGGCCTCAAGCCGGAGGAGCTGCTCGAGATCATCGGCGACTACCACGGCCTGGTGGTCCGCTCGCAGACCAAGGTGACCCCGGGGGTTTTCGCCGCGGCGA
>JBIJBN010000056.1:0-8961 GCA_044345175.1 Luteolibacter sp. | reverse complement strand
GTGGACAACATCGACCGCGCCGCCGCCACCGACCACGGCGTGGTCGTGATGAACACCCCGAGCGGCAACACCATTTCCACCGCCGAGCACGCCTTCACGCTGATGCTCTCGCTCGCACGCAACATCCCGCAGGCCCACGCCTCGATGGTCTCGGGAAAATGGGACCGCAAGTCGTTCGAGGGCGTGGAAATGAACGGCAAGCGCCTCGCAATCCTCGGCATGGGCCGCATCGGCACCGAATTTGCAAAACGCGCCCAGGCCTTCGGCATGACGGTGGTGGCCTACGACCCGTTCCTCACCGCGGCGCGCGCGCATTCACTCAAGGTCGAGCTGGCCGCAAGCCCGGAGCAGGCGCTCACCGCGGCGGATGTCGTCACCCTGCACATCCCGCTCACACCCGAGACCCGCCACATCCTCGATGAAAAACGCATCCGCCTGATGAACCACGGCGCGCTCGTGGTCAACTGCGCGCGAGGCGGACTCGTGGATGAGGCGGCCGCCAGGGCGCTGCTGGACGAAGGCCATCTGGCGGGCATCGCCCTGGATGTGTTCGAGACCGAGCCTCCCGCCGCGGATTTCCCGTTGTTCGGCGCAAGGAAATGCGTCTTCACCCCGCACCTCGGCGCTTCCACCGCGGAGGCACAGGAAAATGTCGGCATCGAGGTCGCCCAACAGGTGAGGGACTTCCTCGTCACCGGCGAAATCCGCAATGCGGTGAACATGCCCAACCTCGACAGCCGCACACTCGAGAGCGTGGGCCCCTACATGGATCTCGCCAACGCGCTCGGGTCGCTGCTGTCGAAAATCGCGCCCGCGCAGTGCGATGCGATCCGGGTTTCCTACCTCGGCCCGGTGTCGGAACTCGACACCGAGTTGATCACCCGCAAGACCCTCACCGGCTACCTCGCGGCCGCACACAACGAGTCGCAGGTCAATCTGGTCAACGCGCCGGCCGTGGCCAAGGGACTCGGCCTGCAGGTCACCGAATCCACCGTGGCGCTCGCCACCAACTGCACCGAACTCATCGAGGTCTCCACCATCAAGGGCGGCGAGGTCTGCACCGTGGCCGGAACCTTCTATGGCAAGTCGCCGCGCATCGTCCATATCGCCGGCCACAACGTGGAAACCAGCCCGAAAGGCCGCTTCCTCTTCGTCGAGAACGACGACCGCCCGGGTGTGGTCGGGTTGATCGGAACCTCGCTCGGCGAGGCTTCGGTGAACATCGCCAACATGGCGCTGAGCCGCGATCCACAGCACAGCCGCGCCGTCACGGTGATCGAGGTGGATACCGACCCCCCCGCCAGCCTGTTGGAAAAACTCCGCTCCACGCCCGGCATCATCCGCGTGCTCAGCTTCATGCTCTGAGACCGGCCTCGCTCAGGCGGGCAGCTTCGAGCAGGCGCGCAGATAACCGGCGCACTGCGCCACCTCCGGCAGGCTGGTCTTCCAGTTGTGTTCGTATTCGATGCTGACGTTGCCAGCGAAGCCATGCCGGCGCACCTCCTTGAGAATGGCGATGATGTCGATCACTCCGGTGCCGAAAGGGCGGTCGTGAGACCAACTGCCGACCACCTCGCGGTCCTTCATGTGGAAGGCATGGACACGCGGCGCGATTTTCCGGATCACCTCCAGCGGGTCGAGCCCGGAAGTCGCCCAATGGCCGACGTCGGCGCAGTAGCCGATGTTGGGATGGCGGCCGTCGATGGCTTTCCAGATGGTGTCCGGATTCCACAGCGGCGTGGGACGCGGGTGGTTGTGGAAGCAAACCTTGATGTCATATTCCGCGGCGAGCTTTTCCAGCGTGTCGATGGATCCGAGCGACTCGGTGGTCACACCGTAAAGGTTCATCTTCCTGGCCAGCTCGAAGACCCTGCGCGCCGCGGACTCGTCCTTGGGAACCGGCGTGACGCCGAAATTGTATGCCACCAGACGGTGCTTCTGCAGATGCTCCGCCACCGCACGGATGGAATCGTCCGACAGGTCGGGGCCGAACTTGAGGTCGCCGTGCGCGCCGCCGATCTTCTGTCCTGGAAAAAGCTCGACGCCGCCCATGCCGGCCGCGGCCGCCATCTCGATGGCTTCAAACAACGTGAACTCCCGGAACGACCAGCACTGCACGGAAATGCCGTAACCCGCGCTGGTGAACGGCTCCCCGGGAATCGGCGCGCCCTTGGAGCGAAGGGCGAGGAGTGCGGAGGCGGCGGGCAGCATGGCGATGAGGGAGCGGCGTTTCATGAAGCGGGCGGATGATGTGGAGGAACCGGCTTGTGCCGTGGCGGCGCACGCCTCATGGCGGCCGGCACGGGAATCACGCGCATGAAACGCCGGGCGGCCCGCAGCGGCAACCTGAAAATCGGGCGGCGGCGCGGATTCATTTGCCTTGGAGCGCGCGGTCACACTGCCTAGTGTTGCGACCGACGATGAATCCGGATGAGGCGATGTTTCTAGATTTCATGGCCACCGAGCGGAGCGCCTCTCCGCGCACGCTGGCCAACTACCGCGAGGCGCTGGCCGCCTACCGCGGGTGGCGTGGCGACGCTTTCGGCGGCTGGCGCGATGAAACGGCGGATGATTTCCGCGACTACCTGTTCGCGCTGATGAAACAAGGACTCAGGCGCTCGACCATCCGCCTGCGCTTCGCCGCGCTGCGCTCACTCTACAAGTTCCTGGTGCTGCGCCGAGGCATGGGCCGCAGCCCGGTCGCGGAAGTGCGCCTGCCGAAACCCGAACGCGGACTGCCGGTGGTCATCAGCGTGGCGCAGGTCGACGACCTGCTGGGCGTCCCGCTGCGCCTGCCGCCCGACAAAAAATCCCCCGCATGGCTGCCGCTGCGCGACGCGGCCATCCTCGAGTTGTTCTATTCGTGCGGCCTGCGCATCTCCGAGTTGCTCGCGCTCGATGTGAAGGATGTGGATTTCATCGGCGAAACCGTCAAGGTGATGGGAAAAGGCATGAAGGAACGCATCGTGCCGGCCGGAGAACCCGCGTTGAATGCGGTCCGGCGCTACCGGCAGGAGGCGGCTGTCGTTTCAGGCCCGCTGTTTCTCAACAGAAGGCGCACCCGCATGTCCCAGCAGGCGGTGGATCTCATGCTGCGCAAATGTCTCAAGCACAGCGGCATCCCGTTCCCGATCAGTCCGCACAAACTGCGCCACAGCTTCGCCACCCACATGCTCGACGCCGGGGCGGACCTGCGCAGCGTGCAGGCTCTGCTCGGCCATGCCTCGCTCTCGACCACGCAGATCTACACCCACGTCACACGCGAGCGCCTCAGGCAGGCTTATGACGATTCCCATCCACGCGCATGATGTCCCGGATCCTCGCGCCCGCCCTCGCCCTGCTGCTGGCATCGTGCGAACTGCCCCGCACCGGGCTCCGCCGGGAGGTGTCCGCAGGGCCTGCCGGCGCACCGCAGGCGGAGACGGTTCTCTTCATCGGCAACAGCTACAGCTTCGACGTGCCGGAGCGCTTCCGCCGCATCGCCAAACGCCATGGACGGGACCTGCGCGTCGGCCGGGTCGCCCACAGCGGATGGTCTCTCGCGAAACACCTGGAGGACGGCGGCGCGCTGCGCGAAATCCGCGGCGGCGGCTGGGATGTGGTGGTGATCCAGGAATACAGCCGGCTGCCCGCCATCCCCTCGCGCCGGACGCGCGAGATGCTGCCGAATGTCCGCAAACTGGCCGATGAGGCGCGCGCCGCCGGGGCAACGCCGGTGATCTATCAGACATGGGGCCGCCGCGACGGCGACCCGCGGTTTTCAGCAGGCGATGATTTCATTTCGATGAACCGGCGGGTGCGCGAAGGCTGCCGTGCCGCCGCGCGCGCCGCAGGCGGCATCCCGCTGGTGCCCGTGGGCGACGCATGGGAGCGCGAGATGCTCGCCGGCCGCGGCGCGCGGTTGTTCATGGCGGATGGCAGCCACCCGTCGCGCCACGGCGTGGATCTGGCGGCCCGCGTGTTTTTTGACACGCTCATCCGGACAAGGCAGGCATTCTGACTATCCGAAGTAACGCATCATGCGTTTGAGCGCGGCCAGCGATGCCGCGGGCGGCGGATAGCGGAACCCCGGGTCCATGGCGAACGAACGCCGCATCACGGTGCGCCGGTGCGTGAAACACTCGAAGCCCGCCCTGCCATGGTAATCCCCCATGCCGCTGTCCCCCACCCCACCGAACGGCAGGTCGCGGCCGAGCAGGTGGCTGACGGTGTCATTCACACAAACCCCGCCGGAACGCGTGGATGCCACCACCCGCCGCGCAAGCGCCCGGTCACGCGTGAAAAGATACAACGCAAGCGGCGCGGAACGCCCGCGCAACCAGGTCAACACCTCGCCGATGTCGTCATATTCCACCACCGGCAGCAACGGCCCGAAAATCTCGCCGTCCATCACTGCGGAGTCCGCCGCAACGCCGGTCAGCAGGGTCGGCTCAAGATACAAATCCGCGGCATCGGCGCGCCCGCCGTGATGGATGGTGCCGTCTCCAAGCATGGCGTGCAAGCGGTCGAAATGCCGGCGGTTGATGATCCGTCCGTAGTCCGGGCTGAGCTGCGGGTCCGCACCGTAAAACCCGCGGATGGCGTCGCGCAGCGCATCCAGCAGCGCCGGGGCCGCGTTGCGTTCGACCCACACATGGTCCGGAGCCACGCAGGTTTGCCCGGCATTCATGAATTTCCCCCAGGCGATGCGGCGGGCGGTGGTTGCCACCGGTGCGTCCGCAGTGACGATGCATGGTGACTTGCCGCCGAGTTCGAGTGTGACGGGTGTGAGATGGCGCGCCGCGGCAGCCATCACCTCGCGCCCGACACGCGTGCTTCCAGTGAAAAAAATGATGTCGGTTTTTTCGGCCAACAACCGCTCCGCGCATTCGGGCCCACCTTGGACAAGCGCCACATGGTCGGGTTCGAAAACCGCGGAGATGAGCGCCGCAAGCGCCTCCGACGTCGCCGGCGCCAGCTCCGAGGGCTTCACAACCACGGTGTTGCCCGCGGCGACCGCCGCGACCAGCGGAGCGAGCGCGAGTTGCAGCGGGTAATTCCATGGTCCGAGAATGAGTGCCACACCGTAAGGCTCGCGGCGCACCTCGGTGCGGGCCGGCCAGGCAAGCCAGGGAGACCGCCGCCGCTCCGGCTGCATCCAGTCCGCAAGATGCCGCACCGCATGGCGGATCTCACCCAGCACAAATCCAATCTCAGAGGCATACGCCTCGTGCGGGCTCTTTCGCAGGTCGGCATGCAGGGCGGCGAGCAACCCGGACTCTCGCGCGTCCAGCGCGTCGTGCAGCGCCCGCAGGCGCTCGCGCCGGAATTCAAGACCCGCGGTCGCCCCGGATTGGAAAAACCGCCGCTGGCGCGCAATGAGGGGCCCGTAATCCATAATCTGGTTGCCGCATCGATGCCATGGCGTAAAGCTCCGTCAAGACATGTTTCGGGCATTCCTATCCGCAATTCCGGCCATCATGGCGTTGGCTCACGCCAGCGAACCGGCGCAGCGCCAGACCGCTGCCGGAATCACCCGCTTCAACGCGGCTTACCAGGCGTGGGATGCCGCGGGTTTTGCCGATGCCGCCGGATGTTTCCGCGCCGCCTGCGCGCAAAACCCCGGATCCGCACGGAATTTCCACTGGTTGGGCGTCGCCGAGTTCCACCGCATGCTCCAATGCGCGAACCGCCCGCAACCGGACCGGCGGCAGGCCGATGAAGCGATGAAAAACGCAATCGCCGCGCTCGAAACCGCGGTGAAGATCGATCCCCGGGATGCCGAAAGCCACGCCCTGCTCGCCACCCTTCACGGCATGCGGATCCAGGGCAGCATGCTGCGCGCGCTGCGCCACGGGCCGCATGTGCAGGAGCACCTCGGCAAGGCGCTGGCAAACGGCAGCCGCAACCCGCGCGTCCGCTACCTCCACGGCACCGGCCTGTTCCACACCGCCAAGGACGCCGCCGGATACCGCAAGGCTCTCGACGAATTGCTCGCGGCGGAAAGGTTCTTCCTGAGTGAGGCCGCAAGCCCGCCACCGCCGCCCGCACCGCGCTGGGGGCTCTCATCCTGCCGCACCTTCATCGGCCTCACCCTCGTCAGACTCGGCGAAAAGGACCGCGCCGCCACCTACCTCCGCAAGGCGCTCGCACAACACCCGAACGACCACATCGCCCGCGCGGAACTCCGCAAGATCCAAACGCACTGACGCCACCCATGCCATCCAAACAAGTCATCGTCATCGGCTCCGGCCTCGGCGGACTCTCCGCCGCCATCTCGCTCGCCCAAGAGGGATACGACGTCACCATCCACGAGAAAAACCCGCGGATCGGCGGCAAACTCAACGTGCTCAAGGCGCAGGGCTACAGCTTCGACCTCGGCCCGTCCATCCTCACGCTGCCGCATATTTTCGAACGGTTGTTCCAGCGCTCCGGCAGGAACATGGCCGACTACATCCCGATCCGCACGCTGCGCCCGCACTGGCGGAATTTCTTCGAGGACGGCAAGGTAGTCGATCTCGATCCGGACCCCGCCATCATGGCCGCCGAGGCACGCAAGGTCGGCGAGGATCCGGCGGATGTGGAGCGCTTCCTCCGCTACTCGGCCGGCCTCTACGACCTGACCAACGAGGGATACTTCGAACAGGGCCTCGATACCGCCGCGGAATTCCGCGAGTTCTACGGACTGGGCAAATTCATGAAGTTCGACCTCTTCCGCACGATGCACGGCGGGGTCGCACGCCACCTCAAGACGCGCCACATGCGCGACATCTTCGACTATTTCATCAAATACGTCGGCTCATCCGCCTATCACTCGCCGGCATTCATGAACTGCATGCCGACAATCCAGTTCCGCCACGACCTGTGGTATGTGGACGGCGGGCTCTATCACATCGCGCTGGGCCTGCAGCGGCTGATGGACGAGCTCGGCGTGAAGGTGCGGCTCGAAAGCGCGGTCTCCGAGGTGCGCAAGCAGGACGGCCGCGTCACCGGCATCGTCGCCAACGACGTCTTCCACCCGGCGGACATCATCGTTTCCAACATGGAGGTGATCCCGGCCTATGAGAAACTCCTCGCAGAGGATGAGGCGTTCATGAAAACGCTGGATCGATACGAGCCGTCCTGCTCCGGACTCGTCCTCGAACTCGGGCTGGATTGCCAATACCCGCAGCTGGCACACCACAACTTCTTCTACTCGGACCACCAGAAGGAACACTTCCACACCGTCTTCCGCAAACGCGAACTGCCGCCAGACCCCACGATCTACCTCGTCGCCGCCTCCCGCACCGATCCCACCGTCGCCCCGCCCGGCTGCGACTGCCTCAAGATCCTGCCGCACATCCCGCACATCGACGACGACCACCCGCTCACCCGCGCGGACTACATGGCGCTCAAGGAGCGCGTGCTCGACAAGCTCGAACGCATGGGCCTCACGGACCTGCGCAAGCACGTCGTCTTCGAACACTGCTGGACGCCGCTCGACATCCGCGAGCAATACCTTTCCAACAAAGGCTCGATCTACGGCGTGGTGAGCGACCGCTTCAAGAACCTTGCCTTCAAGGCACCCAAGCAAAGCGTCAAATACCCCAACCTGTTCTTCGTCGGCGGCTCCGTGAACCCCGGCGGAGGCATGCCGATGGTCGTGCTCTGCGGCCAGAACGTCGCGAAAAAAATCGTGTCATGGGACCGCCCGGCCGCCCTCAGCGGTCAAGCAGCGCGAACTTGAGCTCGGCTTCCGAGACCACCTCGCCGTTGACCAGGCAGCGGCAGCGGGTCTGGCCGATCGAGCCGCGCATCTTGAGGATCTCGGACTCGATGAAAAGCGTGTCGCCCGGCAGCACCGGACGCCGCCACTTGACGTTGTCCGCACTCATGAAATATCCGATTTTGCCGGTGTTTTCCGGTTTGCGGAGCATCAGCACCGAGGAAACCTGGGCCATCGCCTCGAGCTGCAGCACACCCGGCATGATCGGATGCCCGGGGAAATGGCCCGGGAAAAACGGCTCGTTGATCGTCACGTTCTTCACGCCGGTGCAGTGGGTCTCGCCACGGCACTCGACAATCCGGTCCACCATCAGGAACGGATAGCGGTGGGGCAGGATCCGCAGCACCTCGTTGATGTCGAGCACGCTCTCGCCCACCGGCAGCACCACCTCGGCGGGCACCATCGAGCGCATCCGCAGGTATTCCGACTTCAGCTTGGCCGCCATTTTGGTGTTCGGCCCGTGGCCGGGCTTCACGGCGATCACATGGCCGAGGATGCGCACACCCGAGAGCATCAGGTCGCCGATGATGTCGAGCGCCTTGTGCCGCGCGAACTCGTTGTCGAAGCGCATCGGCTCCTTGGACATGATCTCGTTGCCGCGGATCACCACCGCGCTCTCCAGCGACCCGCCCTTGATCAGGCCCTTTTCCAGCAGCGGCTTGACGTCCTCGTAATAGACAAACGTGCGTGCCGCGCTGATCCCGCTCTCGTAGGTCTCGGGTGTGACCTCGGTGGAGAAATACTGGGTGAAGCGCCCCTGCGGACCGACATTGGTCACGGAGACCCTGAAGGTCTTGCACGGGACGATGGTGATGATGCTGCCGTCCGGGGTTTCCTGGTGCAGCGGCTCGCGGATCTCCCACACGCGCCGCGGCGCGGACTGCGCGGAAACGCCCACCTTGCGGATCATCTCGACGAAGGGCCGCGCGGATCCATCGCCGATCGGCGGCTCGTTGGCGTCCATCTCGATGAGCGCGTTGTCCACCCCCATGCCGGTGAGCGCGGACAGGACATGCTCCACGGTGTGCACCTTCACCGAGCCCTCCGCCAGCGTGGTGGCGCGCTCGACCGTCTGCACCTTGTCCGCATCCGCGCTGATGAACGGCTGGTCCGGCAGGTCGATACGGCGGAATTTCAAGCCGTGGCCTTCCGCGGCGGGCCTGAGTGTCAGGGTGACTTTTTCCCCGGTGTGCAATGAGGTGCCCTCGAGGGTGGCG
>JBIJBN010000230.1:0-3627 GCA_044345175.1 Luteolibacter sp. | reverse complement strand
CCCGGGCATGCGCGGACCGCCGGTTTTCCCGGGACTTTCCGATCATGCCGGGTGATGATTTCTTGATACCGGGCAGGCGGCTGTCCATAAGGCCGATTGTCCGAACCGTAAAAAACCGCCCACGGATCCCTTGCACCATCCCGCCATGAATCACATTCTTTTGCTGACCGCGGCCCTCGCCGCCGCCGCGAGCGCCGAAACCGCGCTCACCATCTACAACCGCGATCTCGCGGTGGTGCGTGAAACCCTCCCGCTGGCGCTCAAGGCCGGTGAAAACACCATCACCTTCGACCGCGCCACCGCCCACGCCCAGCCGGACTCGGTGGTGCTGCGTGATCCCGCGGGCAAGGCTCGCTTCGCCATCCTTGAACAATCGTATCGCAACGACCCCGTGGGCAAATGGCTGCTGCTGCACCATTTCGAGGGACGCACGGTGGATTTCCGCACGGTCTATCCGGATGGCAGGGTCGAGACGTTTCCCGGAAAAATCATCCGCTCCGGCCATGTGCCCGGAATGGAACACGGGGACCCGATCATCGAGGTGGATGGCAAACTGCGGTTCCAACTTCCCGGAGAGCCGCTATTCCCCGCACTGGCGGACAGCTCCATCCTGCGGCCGACGCTGGGCTGGCGCATCGCGGCGGACGAACCGGTTTCCTTCGACGCGCAATTGTCCTACCTCAGCAACGGCTTCGAATGGCAGGCGGATTACAATCTGGTCGCTCCCGAAAACAGCGGACCCGTCACGCTCAGCGGATGGATCACGCTCAAAAACCAATCCGGCACCGGTTTCGAGCAGGCCAGGGTCAAACTCGTCGCCGGCGACGTGAACATCATCGCGCCGTCACCCCGGCTCGCCAAAGGCATGATGCAGGCCGAGGCGATGGACATGGCCGCGCCGCGGGTCGAGGAAAAGGCTTTTGACGACTTCCATTTGTATACCCTGCCGCTGCCCCTGACGATCCGCGACAGGGAGAGCAAACAGGTCGAGTTCATCCGCTCGCCGCGGGTGATGGCCCGGAAAAGTTATGTATATGACGGCGCGGCCATGCCGGGCTTCGGCGGCGGCCCGGTCCTGCATCCGCTCGAGAACCGGGAGTTTTCCAAGGATGTGGCGGTCCGCTGGGAGTTCAGGAACGATGAGGAAAGCGGTCTCGGCCGGCCGCTGCCCGCGGGCAGGATCCGCATCTACCGGACCGACGATGCCGACGGGAATCTCGAATTCGTGGGTGAGAACCAAATCGGCCACACGCCGCGCAACGAGGAGCTCAGGATCCACACCGGCAATGCCTTCGATCTCGTGGGCGGGCGCAGGATCACCGGCTTCCAATCCCGCGAGCGTGAGAACCGGATGAGCGAAAGCGTGGAGGTCAAGCTCAGGAACCGGTCGAAGGAACCCCGCACGATCACCGTGCGCGAGCATCTGTGGCGCTGGTCGAACTGGGAAATCCAGGACCCCTCGATGGAGTTCCGCAAAACTGACGACCGGACGATCGAGTTCGAGGTGCCCGTGCAGCCGGACGAGGAGAAAACCATCACCTACACCGCGCGCTACTCCTGGTGATCCGCGCCACAAGGCGCGCCTGCCCCGCCGGATCCAGCAGTCTCAACGCGCCCTCCATGGGCAGGCCGGCCGTTATCATCTGCATCGCGGCTTCCATCTGGTCGTAATCCGTCCTTCGGAATTCCACCGTCCGGGTAGACGGATCCCACAACGCCCAGCATGCACGCCGGTCCGTCTCATGGCGGCTCTGATGAAGTCCACTCGCTTGCTGGTCTGGGGGATGTTGAACTCGATTGCCACGCCGGCGTTGGCGGGTATTTCCGCGTCCTCCAGAATGCGGTCCATTTCCCGAAGCGAGTGCTTCCATGATGATAATTCGCTTTCGCCGACCGACTTGCCCAGCTTTGACCGGAATGCCTCGTGAACGATTTCCTCAATCCGGTTGGTGAGGATGTCATCCCGGAATCGGGCTTTGTTGGCGAGGTAGACGATCATTAGAATGCCGGATAAGGGAAACGCATCACCCTCCCGCTTCCTCGAACATGGCCTTCATGGTGGGGTTGCCGTGAGTGGGTTTCTAGACGGTGACGGAATGGGAGAAAGGATGAGGGTTGAAGGATGAAGGATTGGATAAATTCTGAAAAGCTAAAATGGGGAGTGATCAGTGGGGGATGAGGTGATAGGCTGCGGGGCCGCCGGGGATGAGGGAGGCCTCAAGGCCGGCATCGAAGGTGGCGAGGCGCCCGCCGTGCTTTACGGCGAGGCCGAGGAGGTAGAGATCGGTGAGGTGCCTGGAAGCGGGGAGAGCCGGAAACTGGTGGGAGTCGCGAAGCGTGAGATCATCCGGCAGGAACTGATGGCCGGGCGACGCGCAGTATTGAAGCAAGAGGCGACGGGTGAGTTCCGGCGAGCCTGGCCCATTCGGGTAGCCGGGCCGGCCAAGGATGCGGATGAAAGCATTTTCGACGAGCGGACAGGTCGCCCAGCCTTCGCGTTGCGCCGTGGGAAAAAACCGCAAGGCGCGGGCGTGATGCACGTGCTCGATATCGAGCAAGGCAATCAAGACATTGGCATCAAGCAGATAGATCATGCTCCTCCCCGAAGTTTCATGGCGTGTTGGAAATCCTCCTCGTCGCACTCCTCCTGCATCCGGCGCACATCCTCGCTCGTGATGGGCTTCCCGCCCGGACGGCGCTTGAGGACGAGCAGGCCAAGCGGCCCGATCTCGAACTTGTCCGGGTCGGGATTTTCCATTTCGGCGGCGGGCTGTATTTCGCGGCGGAGGGCGCTTTCGACGATGGCCTTGAGGGTCGTCCGCCGTTTGGCAGCGACGGTCTTGGCCTCAATCAAGAGGGCATCGTCCAAATCCAAGGTGGTTTTCATGGCTGGGTTACCATATGGTTTACTGGGTGTGTGTCAAGCTTTCTCCTTTGCCAAGGTGGCGGCCCATAGCGGGAACGACCTCAAGACGGTAGTGGCGGAGGCTGCGGCTGACGTAGCGTGTGCCCTCCACGCGAGCTTGTAAGCAGTCCTTGCAAGTTGCCTCTTCGGCCAATTCGCCGGAAGGCTGTGGTTCTGGGATGGGCATGGACGGGGCGAGCTCAGTGGGAGGAATTTCACGCCAACCCGGCCGAATTAATTCCAATAAGTCAGGAACGCTTCGACAACCTGTTCATCGAGGCCGATGACGAAACCACCGAAGTCATCCCCGGCACTGGCATCCGTAGAATCTCCCGCCCGCCCAGCCGCGGAACCGAAGTCATCCGCCCTACCAAACAACGCCGCGGACAGGATTTCTTCCGCGACGCAGTGCTCAACAACTACGACAACCGCTGCGCCCTCACCGGCCTGCCCATCCGCGAGCTGCTCATCGCGTCCCACATCCTTGCATGGCGTGACCACGAGGCCGAGCGCCTCAATGTCCGCAACGGCATCTGCCTGAATCGTCTCCACGACGCTGCTTTCGACCAAGGGTTGATCAGCTTTGATGTTGAGCTGCGTCTGATTCTCTCGCCAAAACTCCGAAGCCACCTACCTCAGCAAGCGGTTGGCTATCATTTTGAAGCCTTTGAGCATAGGAAACTCGAATTTCCGGAAGACGCCCAGCCACCAGATCAAACATT
>JBIJBN010000029.1:0-12027 GCA_044345175.1 Luteolibacter sp. | reverse complement strand
GCCGAATTGTGGACCCCCTCGCTGCAATCGAGAGTCACGTCTTGACAGACCGCGCATCCACCATTGATTCCATCCCCATCCATGCAACGCCGGACCTTTCTCACCACCACCGCCGGATCCGCCGCCATCACCGCGTTGGCCGCATCACTCGCACAGCGGCTCCACGCCGCGGATGCCGCGGCGCCCGGCACCCGCATCAGGCACTCGGTCTGCAAATGGTGCTACAAGGACATCCCGCTGCACGACCTGTGCGTGGCCGGCAGGGAAATCGGCCTGCAGTCGATCGAACTGATCTCACCCGCCGAGACCGCCGTCGTCACCAAACACGGACTCACTTGCGCTCTGGTCAACTTCCCCGTCGCCACCACACCGGACGGTGTCAAGGTCGGCGGCATCGGCCACGCTTTCAACCGCACCGAATACCACGACACGCTCGTCGCCGCATACGAGGCGCAGCTCAAGGCCGCCGCGGACGCGGGAGCCGCACAGGTGATCTGCTTCTCCGGAAACCGCGCCGGCATGAGCGACGAACAGGGGCTGGAAAACTGCGCCGCCGGACTCAAGCGCCTGATGCCGCTCGCGGAGAAACTCGGCGTCACACTCGTCATGGAACTCCTCAATTCCAAGGTGAACCACAAGGGTTACATGTGCGACCGCACCGCATGGGGCGTGGAACTCTGCAACAGGATCGGCAGCAGCCGTTTCAAGTTGCTGTATGATATCTATCACATGCAGATCATGGAAGGCGACGTGATCTCCACCATCCGCGCGAACCACGCCTTCTTCTCCCACTACCACACCGGCGGCGTTCCCGGCCGGGGCGAGATCGACGGCACCCAGGAACTCCACTACCCGGCGATCATGCGGGCCATCGCGGATACCGGCTACCGCGGATTCGTCGGCCAGGAGTTCATCCCCACCCGGCCCGACAAGCTCGCCAGCCTCAAACAGGGCGTGGAAATCTGCAGCATCTGAACCATGGAGCGGCGCGCCTCCACAGCCATGCGGCTCCTCACGCCCGCCCTGCTTGCCTGTGTGGTGCTTGCCTCATGCGCCGCACCCGGCGGCCGCGGCGGCGCCGGACGCGATTACTGGGGCCACCGTGCCGGCCCCAAGGGCTTCCGCACCGTGATCATCGATGCGGGCCACGGCGGCGCGGATCCCGGCGCCATCAGCCGCCACACCGGCCAGCGGGAAAAGGATCTCGCGCTGGACATGGCCAAACGCGTCGGCAAGGAGCTCGACGGCAACCTCCACGTCATCCTGATGCGACACGGCGATCATTTCATCGATCTCGACGACCGTGTGGCCCGCGCCAACCGCCACGGCGATGCCATCCTCGTCAGCATCCATTTCAACAGCGGCCCGCCGGGAGTCCGCGGCCCGGAAACATATTACTGGCGTGTGGACAGCCACGGCCTAGCGGTGAGGCTGCAACGCGCGATGCGCTCCACCAGCCCGCCCGCATGCAACAGCCGCGGACTGGTCCGCCGCCGGCTGCGCCTCACCCGCAACCCGGAAATCCCCTGCGTCCTCATCGAGTGCGGCTACCTCAGCCACCCCGCCGAGAGCCGCCTGGTGGCGGACCCCGCATACCGCGGCAAACTCGCCGGAGCGATCGCCGGAGCCATCCGCAGCCAGGCCGCCCTCGGCGATGCCGGCACCGGTCCACTGCCACGCCCGCTTTACGAGCCGCCCAGCCGGCCGACCGATGCGCCCGAGTGATCTGCCGGCGTCCCGTGGGGATTCTCGCCCTCGGACCGGGCGATGACCACGGCCGCACAGGTATCGCTGAACACATTCACCGCGGTGCGGCTCATGTCGAGCAGCCGGTCCACCGCAAGCAGCGCCACCACCGCGGTCTCCGCACCGGGAATGCCGGAGCTTTTCAGAATCAGCAGAATGGCCACCAGGCTGGCCGACGGGATGCCCGCCACACCGATGCTGGTGAGTAATGCGGCCACCACCACGAAGAACTGTCCACCGATGCCGAGATCCACTCCCATCACCTGGGCCACGAACAACACCGCCACACATTCATACAGCGCCGTGCCATCCATGTTCACCGTCGCGCCAAGCGGCAGGGTGAAACCCGCGACCCGCTTCGACACGCCACCCTCCTCCACACAACGCATCGTCGCAGGCAGCGTGCCGGATGAGGATGCCGTGGAAAACGCCAGCAAAAGGGCGGGCCGCATCGCCTTGAAATGTACCCATGGATTCACTCCGCCGATGAAACGCAGGACACACGGCAGAACGATCAGCAGATGCAGCCCCAGACCGGCCAGCACCGTGAGGAAATACCTTCCCAGATTCACGAACAGGTCCGCACCCGTGGTGAAAACCACCGGTAGGATCAATGCGAACACGCCGACCGGCGCCAAGCCCATCACCCACTTCGTCACGATGATCATCGCATCGTTGGCCACTTGGAAAAACCGGTGGACCGGTCCGGTCCGCGATGCCGGAAGACGTGTGACGGCCACCGCAAACAAAATGCTGAAAACGATCACTCCGAGCATCTGGCCGTTGTCCGTGGCGGCCATGATCACATTTTCCGGCAGCATCGCCTTGAACACCCCGAGAAAATCCGCCGCCCCGCGCGCACCGGCGGCGGCCACTTTCTCCACCACAGCCGGATCCACCCTGCCCGCGCTGGTCTCGAAGGCTTCCCGAATCCGCTCGTTCGGCCGGCCATCCGTCAGCCCGGGCCGGATCGTGTTGACCAACAACAGGCCCAGCAGGATCGACGCCAGACTCGTGCCGGTGTAAAACACCGCGGTTTTCATGCCGAGGCGCCCGAAGCCCCCGACCCCCTGGAGCCCGGTGATGCCGGAAACCACCGAAGTCACAATCAGCGGCACAATCAGCATTTTGAGCGCACGCATGAACAGATCCCCCACAAACACACAAGCCGCCATCACCGCCCGCACCACGCCGTCCGCCGCGGATTCCTGCCCGGCGGAGCCATCCACCCATCCGCGGAAAACCAGCGCCATGAGCGACGCCAGCACCAGCGCCGCCAGTATCCGCCAGTGGTCAGCCATCCGTTTCATGCGTGCGCGCCACCATGGCGGATCCGCCACGTAAATCCAGAACCAAGAATCCCCGGCCCGCCCGCCGCCGTCCCGCTGCCACCCGCGGACATTTTCCACTGATTTACCGGTTGACACCCCGAAACCGGCTCCCTAGCTTGCCACCCCCTCCGCGCACCGGGTGCCGCGGACCATTTTCCAACCAATCTCATGAAGACGTTTTCCGCCAAGCCTCACCAAGTCGAGCGCAAGTGGTATGTGATCGACGCCAAGGGCAAGGTCCTCGGACAGGTCGCCGTGGAAGCGGCACGCCTCCTGCGCGGCAAACACAAGCCGACATTCACCACCCACATCGACACCGGTGACTTCGTGGTCGTCGTGAACGCCGATCAGGTCGTCCTCACCGGCAACAAGGAAAACGCGAAGATCTACACCCGCTTTTCCGGCTACGTCGGCGGCAAGAAAGTGGAGACCCCGCGCATGGTCCGCGAGCGCAGGCCCATCCTGCTGGTCGAACGCGCCGTTTACGGCATGCTCCCCAAGACACGCCTCGGCAAGGCCCAATACACCAAGCTCAAGGTGTATGCCGGCCCCGGGCACCCGCACGAGGCCCAGCAACCCGTCGCCCATGCCGTCCGCTGAGGCAACATCCCAACTCCATCCCTCTCACCCAATGACCGCCACCACCACCAACAGCGCCACCGGCCGCCGCAAAACCGCAGTCGCCCGCGTGTGGATGACCGAAGGCACCGGCCAAATCACCATCAACAAGCGCCCGTTCGAGGAATACCTGCCCACCATCGAACTGCAAAACACCATCCTCGCCCCGTTCCAGGCGGCCGCGTTGATGAACAAGTTCGACGTCCGCATCTCCGTCAAGGGCGGCGGCACCCACGCCCAGGCGGTCGCCATCCGCCACGCCATCTCCCGCACCCTCACCCGGGTGGATCCGGAAAACCGCAAGATCGTCAAGCCGCTCGGCTTCCTCACCCGCGACCCACGCATGAAGGAACGCAAGAAGTCCGGCCAACCCGGCGCCCGCAAGCGCTTCCAGTTCTCCAAACGCTGACTTCCAGTCATCGGAGTTCCGCACAAAACCGCATTCCCTCCGGGGATGCGGTTTTCTGCTTTCAAGTCCGCAGCCCGCCCTGCGCACGTTTGTTTTTCATTTCGGCACCGGCACGTTTCAGCCTTAACTCCCGCGCGTGGATTACTCATCGCTCATCGCCAGACGCCGCGCGCGCTTCTCCGAGCTGGAGGAAGCCGTGGCCGATCCGGAGCTTTTCTCCCAACCACAACGGGCCACCGCCATCCTGCGCGAGCACCGCAGGCTCCGCCATACGCTGGATCTCTGGGACAAACTTTCCAACGCCCGCCGCCAACTGGAGGAAAACCGGGATATCGCCGCATCCGGCGAACCGGAATTCTCCACCATGGCAGCCGAGGAAATCCCGGGACTCGAAACCCTCGTCAACAACCTCACCGGGGAACTCCAATACGCCCTGCTGCCAGCCGATCCCGCCGAGGACCGCAATGCCCTCGTCGAAATCCGAGCCGGCGCCGGGGGCGATGAGGCCTCGCTCTTCGCCGCGGAACTGATGCGCGCCTACCAACGCCACGCGGATGCCCGCGGATGGAAATGCGAGCATCTCGAAAGCAGCCCGTCGGAAATCGGCGGCTTCAAGGAGGTGATCCTCAAAATCACCGGCGACGAGGTGTTCCGCTCCCTCAAATACGAATCCGGAGTCCACCGCGTCCAGCGCGTGCCCGCCACCGAGACCCAGGGCCGCGTCCACACCTCCACCGTCACCGTGGCCGTGCTGCCCGAGGCGGAGGAGGTCGATGTCGAACTCAAGCCGGAGGACCTGCGCATCGAGGTCTGCCGCGCTGGCGGCGCCGGCGGCCAGCATGTGAACCGCACCGAATCCGCAGTCCAGGTGTTCCACCTGCCCACCGGCATCCAGGTGCGCTGCGAGGAGGGCCGCTCGCAAATCAAGAACAGGGAAACCGCCCTGCGAATCCTGCGCTCCAAACTCTACGAACGCAAACTCCGCGAACAACAACACGCGTATTCCTCACACCGCCGCGCACTCATCGGCTCCGGCGACCGCTCGGAAAAAATCCGCACCTACAACTTCCCCCAGTCGCGCGTCACCGACCACCGCATCGGCCTCACCTCGCACAACCTCGCCGGTGTCATGGCAGGCGACTTTTCCGAACTCACCGCCGCCCTGCAAAAAGCCGAAATGGCGGAACGCCTTTCCGAAACCTGAGCCGCCGCACGGCAGCCGATATTCTAACAGAAAAACCCAGCCGCCCATGCCGAAGCGCCCGGACACACCCCGCCACCCGCCGGACCTCACCCTGGAGTCCGCGCTGCACTCGCGCGGCATCCGGCTCGTCGCAGGCGTGGATGAGGCGGGCCGCGGACCACTGGCGGGCCCGGTCGCGGCTGCTGCCGTGATCCTGCCCCGCGGCTATTCCTGCCCGGGACTGGACGATTCAAAGAAAACCCCCGCGGCCAAACGCGAGCAGCTTTATGCCACGCTGACGCGGGATCCCTCCATCATTTGGGCGGTGGCCACCGCGGATTGCGGGGAGATCGACCAGCACAACATCCTGCGCGCCACCCACCTTGCGATGCGCCGCGCCGTCGAGGCGCTTGCCCGCATTCCCGATCACTGCCTCATCGACGGCCTGCCGGTCCGCGGTTTCCCCATCCCGCACGATGCCATCGTCAAGGGCGACGGCCGCTCGCTCTCGATCGCCGCGGCCAGCATCATCGCCAAGGTCACGCGCGACCGCCTGATGCGGGAGATCGACCGCGAGTTTCCCCAATTCGGCTTTGCCCGGCACCAGGGATATGGCACGAGGGAACATCTTGAAGCGCTTCGGATACACGGCCCTTGCCGCCATCATCGTCGCTCGTTTCAGCCGGTGGCTCAACTCGCCCTGCCGCTTGACGGAGCCTGACGGATCACCCCGCGGCCGCGCATGGACCGGCCGCTACGGGGAAAATGTCGCCGCCGATTTCCTGCGCGCCCGCGGCTGCCGCATCCTCGCACGCAACTTCAAGGCCCGCCGCGGCGGCGAGGTGGACATCGTCGCGCGCGACGGCCGGCTGCTGCTTTTCGTCGAGGTGAAAACCCGCCAGATGGACACGAAAATCCGGCCGCTCGATGCCGTCGGCCCGGACAAGCGCCGGCTCATCGAACGCGGCGCGAATGCCTGGCTCAAACTGCTCGGCACCCGCCAGCTGCCATGGCGCTTCGATGTGATCGAAGTGCTCGTCGAGGACGGCGGAAAACCACAGGTCAACCACGTGCGCGACGCCTTCTGAAGGACGACCCCGGCGCAGCGGATCCACACCCGCCGGATGGACCTTGCACCCCGCCACCGCCCACCCCATCCTGCGCGCACTCGCCCATGGACAATCGCGGAGAATCACTGGCATGGCTGGCACGGCGGGACGGCAGCGTCGTCATCGGCCACGGCCCGTTCACACACGCCGCCAACCCACCCGCCCGCGGCGTCGCCTTCCACGTCGGAAACTTCAGCATGCAGGACCCCCTGCCATGGAAAATCCCGCACCGCGTGGAGCGCGCCAGCCGTGGGGAATACGCCCGCAAACCCGCATCCACACCCGCGCCGCGGTTCACATGGCAGCCGCCGGACCCCGGACCGTTCTCCCGCGTCTTCCAGCAGGTGATGGCATCCATCCACGGCGGGTTCTTCGAAAAAACCGTGCCGGTGGTCACCGAATCCGGAACCGCCGCGGAGGATCCCGCACCCGCCATCATGGCCGCGATGATGCGCCGGCAGGCACCGCTTCTCTCATACGGCTGGATGGAATCGGGAAAGGGCTTCGCAGGCGCCACCCCGGAGCTGCTTTTCTCACTGACCGGACGCCACCTCGAGACAATGGCGCTCGCCGGAACCGCACGTAGCGAGGACAGCGACGTCTTCGCCGTGGATGAAAAGGAAATCCGCGAACACGAATACGTCGCCCAGTCGCTCGTGGCCAAACTCTCCGATCTCGGGCGGCTCGAACGACAACCGCGCCGCATCCTCGATCTCGGCCCCATCGTGCACTTCCTCACCCTCATGCGCCTGGAACTGCATGCGGAAATGGATATCGGCGGACTCATCCGGCGGCTGCACCCCACACCCGCCCTCGGCCCGCTGCCACGCACCGAGGCAACCATGGAACGGCTCCTCGCATGGCGCGATCAGCTCGACTGCCCGCCGGAATTCGGCGCCCCATTCGGCCTCATGGACGATGGATGCTTCGACGCCGTGGTCGCCATCCGCGGCATCTGGTGGCACGACCGCCGGCTGCAGGTGCCCGCAGGCTGCGGCATCATCGAGGCCAGCCGGCTCGTCAACGAATGGCGCGAGCTGCGCCTCAAACGCGAGGCGGTGAAAAGCTTCCTCGCCTGATGCATGGCCGCGGTTTTTTGCGCTTGCGGGTCCGCCGCCCGGACGGTGGAGTCGGCATCCATGACGCTGGTTTGCCAATTCCGGAACAAATGGTTGCTGGCCCCGCTGCTCGCGCTGGTCTGCGCCATGACCGCACCGGCCGGCGCACAGCAGGTCTCATTGGCCCTCGCCGACGGCTTTGATTTCCCCGTCGGTAAACCGAATGCGGACGGCTACTACAAGGCGCGCGGACTCCGGCTCCGCTCACCCCAGCACTTCGGCGAGGATTGGAACGGTCGCGCGGGCGGCAACTCGGACCTCGGCGATCCGGTCTATGCCATCGCCGACGGCATCGTCACCTTCGCCCACAACGTGCGCGGCGGCTGGGGCAACGTGGTGCTCACACGCCATGCCTACCGCGACTCCGCATCCGGCCAGGTCAAATTCATCGACACCCTCAGCGGCCACCTCGACCGCATGCTCGTGCGCACCGGCCAGACCGTCAAACGCGGCCAGCAGATCGGAACCATCGGCACGAACTCCGGCATGTATACCGCCCACCTCCATTTCGAAATCCGCCACAACATCCGCATCGGCATGCAACGCAACTCGGTCCCCAGCACCCTCGAACACTGGGCGGATCCCACACAGTTCATCAACAACCACCGCAAACTCAACCGCGAGTGGCGGCCGGTCTCCATGCCCACCGGCACCTACGAGACATACGCAGGCTTCAACGGCCTCTGAACCGGGCAACAAGCCCGCGCCCTCATGGAAGATCCCACACCCACCACCGCCGCGGCCGCAACCGGCGCCCGCCCGGGATGGCGGCAGGACCTCGCCGTACTGATGAAGGTGCGGCTCAACTTCTTCGTCCTCATCACCGCGTTCTTCGGCTTCCTGCTCGCATCGCGCGGCGCACCCGTCGACTGGCTCAAGCTCGTCCACACCATCCTCGGCGCGGCGGCCGCGGCCTTCGGATCCTCCGCCTTCAACCAGCTCATGGAGGTGGATCTCGACGCGCGTATGAAACGCACCGCCGACCGCCCGCTGCCCGCCCGCCGGATGGACCCGCTGGCCGCCTTCGCCATCGGCTGGGTGCTCTCCGCCATCGGCATCATCCACCTCGCCGTGCAGGTCGGCCATCTCGCCGCCTACCTCACCGCCGCCACCATCGCGGTCTATGTCTTCGTTTACACTCCGCTCAAGCGCGTCAGCTCCGCCAACACCCTGGTCGGCGCGGTGCCGGGAGCCATCCCGCCGGTGATCGGCTGGGTCGGCGCGGGCGGCGGCTTCGGAATCGAGGCATGGTTCCTCTTCGGCCTGCTGTTCCTCTGGCAGCTGCCCCACTTCATCGCCATCAACTGGCTCTGCCGCGAGGAGTATGAGTCGGTCGGCTACAGGATGTGGTCCAACGGCGATCTAACAGGAAAGCGCAGCGGCGCGCTCTCCGCGTTCTTCGCGCTGGCGCTGGCGGGATGGTCGCTGGTTCCCGGCCTGTGTGGCTTCGCCAGCCTGCTGTGGACGGTCGGCGGCCCGCTGCTTGCGCTGGTGATGATGGCGCTGGCAGTCGGATTCTCGCGCGACGGGCAGCGCGCCTCCGCGCGGCGCCTGTTTCTCTACACGCTGCTTTACCTGCCCGTCGCGCTGCTGCTGCTCGCGCTCTCGTGGAGGATCCGCCCATGACCCGGCATCACGGCCTTGTCACATCCGCGCGGCGCCTCAATGAAGCCCTGGCGGACCTTGTTTTCTCCGCTCCAGCGGAGTGGGTCTACCGGCCGCTGGAATACGCATGGCTTCCGCACAGGAGATATCTCGAGCGCTACGGCGGCGGACCCAAAAAAACGCTGTTCCTCGGCATGAACCCGGGGCCGTTCGGCATGGCGCAAACCGGCGTTCCCTTCGGCGAGGTGGCCGCCGTGCGCGATTGGCTGGGCATCCGGGAACCGGTCGGCAAACCCGCCGCGGAACACCCGAAGCGCCCGGTCACGGGGTTCGACTGCACACGCTCGGAAGTCAGCGGTCGCCGGCTCTGGGGCTTGTTCAAAACCCGCTTCGGCACCGCCGACGCCTTCTTCAAGGATCATTTCGTCATCAACTACTGCCCGCTGGTGTGGATGAGCCGCAGCGGCGCGAACCTCACGCCCGACAAACTGCCCGCCGCGGAAATGGAACCGGTCGAGCAGGCCTGCCTCACCCACCTCGCCGGGGTGATCTGCTTGCTGCGCCCCGCGTTTCTCATCGGCATCGGCGGCTTCGCCGAGCAACGCCTGCACCGCGCGGCACAAATCACCGGCGGCACACCGGTCATCGGCCGCATCCTGCATCCCTCGCCCGCGTCTCCCGCCGCAAACCGGGGCTGGGAGGCTGCCGCCGCCAGCCAGCTCGCCGCGATCGGCGCGTGGTGAAACACGGCAATCAGGAAAGCGATGCGCGCAGCCTGCGCACCAGTCGCGCATCCTGTGTCCTGCCCTTGCCGTCAAGCGCGGCCACCAGGTTGTTCAACAGCCGCACCATCACCACACCGGGATGCGCGGTTCCGGACAACACCATCCGCTCGGCCCGCCCGAGCTGCGGGTCCTCCAGCAGCTCCGCCTGCAGGTGCATCCTGCCGCCATCAAAACAATCAATGATGAGCGGACAACCGTCCTCATGGATCCGGCAGAGGAAGTGCCCGGGAAAATTCACCGCCTCCACCACCAGATCCAGCCGCCGCGCCACCAACATGAATACCACCACCAGCCCCAGCGGATTCGAACGGCCCTCGGCGACGACCCACGCCAGATCCGAGTTGCGCGGATCCAGCCGCTCCTCCGCATTGCCCGCCAGCCGCCGCTCTTCAAACAGGAAGACCCGCAGGTCGTTCGCAGTGACCACATCCGCCTGCAGCGCATCCTCCGCCAGCAGGTCCAGCGCATCCGACAAGGATTGCCGCACCGACACACCGTCATGCAGGAAATCCGAAATCACGCGCAACAGGGCCTCGAAGGTCTCCCAGTCCTCGCAGAGGGCCGCGGCACCACCACCCGGCACCTGCCAATCCCGCAACAATGCCTCACGCTTCGCCGGCCGCAACAGCACCGACAACACATCCAGCTCGTCCGCGCTCAAGCGCCGGGAATGCGCCGCAAGAAACTCGCTCAGGTCACCATCACACCTCGCCAGCCGCTCCGCAACACGCCGCCTCACCTCGGGCGTCTCGTCATCCAGCAAACGCAGCAGCGCGGACAATTCCTCGGGCGCGGGCGGCGCCTCATGCGGCGTGGAGCTCAAAACGGATCACGGAATCGGGGTTTGCCGGATGGTGCGCGATACTGGGTTCGAACCAGTGACCCCTACCGTGTCAAGGTAGTGCTCTACCACTGAGCTAACCGCGCGTTGCCGTGTCATCCGGGGCGGGCGAACCTAGGCCGGGCCGCGCGCCCGATGCAATCGAATTTTCAGCCAAAAAAGTGCGGCGGAGGGTCCGAGAACCCTCCGCCGTTGATCACCTCCTGTCCGGAACCGCGGCGGTGCCCCCACACGGGCGGGCCGCCGCCGCAGTCCGGACGAGGCACAATTACTTCTTCTTGGCGGCCTTTTTCGCGGCCTTCTTCGCGGCCTTCTTGGCAGCCTTCTTCGCCGGGGCCTTCTTCACCGCTTTTTTGGCGGCTTTCTTGGCAACCACCTTTTTGGCCGGAGCCTTCTTGGCGGCTTTCTTGGCGCTCTTGGCGACCTTCTTCTTCACCGCCTTCTTGGCAACCTTCTTGGCGGCCTTGCGGGCGGGGGCTTTCTTCACCGTTTTCTTCACCGCCTTCTTGGCGGCTTTCTTCGCGGTCTTCTTCACCGCCTTTTTGGCGGTCTTCTTCTTCGCTGTTTTTTTCGCAGCCATGGTTTTGTGTCGTTGGAGTTCGCGTTCTACGTTTGTTTTCTCTTCCGGCGTTAACGTGCCGGCGGAGAGGATTGCGAGGAGCGCCTCGCCGAGACGTCCTCCGAAAGCATTGGTGAGAAAATCATTCGTCGCGCGCTGCACGATCACCTCCTGCGAATACGCGGCCTGATACACGTGGGCCCGGCCTTCCAGCGAGCGCTTCACCAGATTCTTGCGCTCCAGGTTCTGCATCACTGTCAACACCGTGGTGTAGGCACGGTCCCTTCCATCAGGCAGCGTCTCCTGGATCGCGGCCACCGTCGACGGCCCGCGATGCCACAGAACCGACAGGGCCTGGAGCTCGAGATTGGATGGTTGTGAAGGTCTTGCCATGTGTCGCAAACGCGTTGCTTGTGGACGATATGACTAGTAGTTTGGAAATCCGTCAAGTTGAAAAGCATCGATTTTCAAGAAATCTTTACTACCTCCAAAACCGTCTTTTGCGGGCTTGATGATGACGATGATGATGCGTGTGCGCGATCAACGCGATCAACGCGGTGATGCATCCGTGGATGCGGGGCGCGTGATGCGCGCGTCCATGCGGCGCATGATGGTCCAGAATTCCTCCTGTGAGGCATTGCCGTTGAAGAGCACCTCGCCTTGCGCGGATACGATGACCATCGTTGGAAACGCGCGCACCCGCAGTTTCCGTGCGAGCGGTGC
>JBIJBN010000229.1:0-3645 GCA_044345175.1 Luteolibacter sp. | reverse complement strand
AAGCGCGAGGAACGCTTCCCGTATCACGCCGCACGCCTGATCTCGCAGGTGCGCACCATCGCCGCCTTCTCCCACCGCAAGGCCAAGGGACTGCCCGTCATCTATCCGAAAACCAGCCTCAAATACACCGCGAATTTCCTCCACATGATGTTCTCCCACCCCGGCGAGGACATCGACCTCAGGCCGGAAGTGGTGCGCGCGCTCGACCTGATCTTCCTGCTGCATGCCGACCACGAGCAGAACTGCTCCACCTCCACCGTGCGCATGGTGGCATCCAGCCGCGCCAACCTCTTCGCCTCGGCCTCGGCCGGCGTCTGCGCGCTGTGGGGGCCGCTCCACGGCGGCGCCAACCAGGCGGTGCTGGAAATGCTCGAGGAAATCCACCGCGACGGCGACGACGGCACGAAGTTCCTCACCGCCGTGAAGGACAAGACCACCCATCGCCGCCTGATGGGCTTCGGCCACCGAGTTTACAAGAATTTCGACCCGCGCGCCGTCATCATCAAGGAGCAGTGCGACAAGGTGCTCGCCCAGCTCCACAAGTCCGACCCCCTGCTCGACATCGCCAAGAAACTCGAACAGATCGCCCTGCACGACGAATACTTCGTCTCCCGCAGGCTCTATCCGAATGTCGATTTCTACAGCGGCATCATCATGCGCGCCATCGGCATCCCGCTGGACATGTTCACCGTGATGTTCGCCATCGGCCGCATGCCCGGCTGGATCGCGAATTACAAGGAGGTCATGGAGGATCCGGAAAGCCGCATCGCGCGCCCGCGCCAGATCTACACCGGCCCGGCGCAGAGAAGCTACCAGCCGATGGAAAACCGCGGCTGAGCCGGGCCGTCCCAGGCATTCGCGCCGCCTCACATCCGGTAGGGACGCCGTGCGAGAAACGCACGCAACACCCGCATCGGCAGCGCGGAAATGACAAGCGCCGCCAGCCTCGTCCTGAGCCCCGGGAAAACCCTCACGCGGCCGCGGTCCAGCGCCTGCAATGATTCCGCCACGACCTGTTCCCTGGATAGATAAAACCACCCCCGCCCCGGCACGTCCGGGGATTTCCCCCCGCGCCGCGCCACCTCGCCGAAGCCGGTGTGCACCGGTCCCGGGCAGACCGACATCACCTCGATGCCGTGCTGCCTCAACTCGATCCGCAGGGCTTCGGAAAAGCCGGAGACATACGCCTTGGTCGCCGCATAAACCGCGAAATCCGGGATCGGCAGCAGGCTGGCCAGCGAGCTGATGTTCATGATGGCGCCTCCGCCCGCGCGGATCATCTCCGGCGCAATCAGCCGCGAGAGGTGGGTCAGCGCCTCGATGTTCACCCGCAGCACCTGCTCCAGCTTCGGCCACTCGGCGGTGGCGAACTCACCGTAGTCGCCCAACCCCGCGTTGTTCACCAGCAGGTCCGGCACCAAGCCGCTCCTGGCGAGCGCCTCCGCGAGACTGCCGCGCTGCGAGGGATCCGCAAGGTCCGCCGCCATCACCGTGACCGCCACCGCGGAGTGCGCGGCGCGGATGCGGGCGGCCAGCGATTCCAACAACTCCCCACGCCGCGCCACCAGCACCAGATGGCCCGCCCGGCCCGCAAGCTGGAGCGCGTATTCCTCACCCAGACCGGCGGACGCCCCGGTGATCACCGCGGTTGAAAACATCTTCCTGCGCGACATGGCCATGAACATAGGCGGTCCATCCGCAAAACACCATGATTTAGAACCACCCGCCCGCCGCGTGATTCGCACGTTGCATGCCAGCCCTCCAGACGTCATGTTCGGCTCATGCATACGGATGCCGCCACGCTTCTCCAGCAACTCGTCCGCATCCCTTCGGTCAATCCGGACAATGATCCGGGCACCGGAAACACCGGAGAACACGAACTCGCGGTGTTTCTTTCCGGCTGGCTGGAATCCATCGGCGCGGAGGTCACCCTGGAGGAAATCCGCCCGGGCCGGCCGAACCTCATCGCCCGCTTCGCACCGATGGACGGCAGGCCGCGCATTTTGTTAGGTCCGCACCTCGATACCGTGGGCGTCTCCGGAATGTCCATCGACCCGTTCGGCGGCGTGATCCGCGACGGCAGGTTGTGGGGCCGCGGCGCGTGCGACACCAAGGGGCCGATGGCAGCCATGCTCCACGCGCTGCACAACCACCACGACCGCCTCGCGGACCTGCCGGTGGCGGTGGATTTCGTCGCCTTCATGGGTGAGGAGTCCGGCCAGTGGGGATCGCGCGACTTTGCGAAAAACCACGGCACGGAGTATCTTTTCGCGATCGTCGCGGAGCCCACCTCGATGGATGTCGTCCACGTGACCAAGGGATCGCTGTGGGCCACCCTCAAGGCCAGCGGCCGCGCCGCCCACAGCTCGATGCCGGAACGCGGCGAAAATGCCATCGTCAAACTGGCCCGCGCGCTCGACCGCCTCGACTGCCATCTCGGCGCCAGGCTCGCATCATTCACCCACCCGGTGCTCGGCCACTCCACACTCAACATCGGCGTGATCCGCGGCGGCACACGACCCAACATCGTGCCCGACCACGCCGAGGCGGAAATCGACATCCGCACCACGCCCTCGCTCGCGCAGTCCGGCGGCGCGCTCGCCTTGCTCGCCGGGATGATCTCCTGCCACGAATTGCCGCTGGAAATCACCAACCCGCATGAAAGCCCGCCCATGGAGACCGATCCATCCCACCCGATGATCCGCCGCCTGCTGGGCACGGACACCGCCATCAAGACGGTCGGCGCCCCATGGTATTCGGATGCCGCCCACCTTTCTCGCGGCGGCATTCCCTCGGTCTGCATCGGACCCGGATCCATCCATCAGGCACACACTGCGGATGAATTCATCGATCTGCAGGAACTCCGGCAGGGCGCGGAATTTTTCAGCCGCTTCATCCAAGGCCTCGCCGGTTGAGCGGCACGGGTGTCACCCGATCTGTCCGTCACCCTGCTTCACAAGCACGATTCTCAAAGGCAGGCGCACCATCAGTTCGTCATCGCATCCGATGTCCACCGAATAGATTCCGGCGCCGGGAAACCGCAGGCCTTGCAGGTTCATCACCAGATTGCGGGTCACAAACGGCGTGCCACCGGGCAGCTGCACGTCGAATTCCGGCTTGATCGGCATGTTCTTGGGATCGAGCGACTCGCCGTCCTCGTTGATGATGTTGATCGAGAGTTGGTGGCGGCCCGCATCCTCGGCAGTGAAGCAAAACCGCAGCGCCAGCGCGCAGGACGGATGGACCACCGGGGCGGACCGCGCGGCAAGCGTGTCGAAGGTTCCGGTAATGACCAGCTTGCCATTGTAGTCGGCGGCATGGTCGCAAAGGGCGGCAATCTGAATGTCCATGGGCAATGATGGGGATCTGACCTTGAAATCCACGCCGGGCACTTGCCGGACGGGCGTCTTCTGTGAAGCGCGGCCACTGCGCCGTAAAGCGCAATCCGTGCCGCACCCGCGCGAATCCACACCGCCCGCCACCCATCGCCCCGGGCCAGTAACGATTGTGAATGCATGGGGACAAGATCCACCCACCGGACGCATCTCCCCGGCCCCCCAGCGCCACCCATCACAAACCACGGCAGCATGAAAACGAATATCCACCGATGCCCGCCCCCAACACCCGTTCCCACAAGTTGTTCAC
>JBIJBN010000228.1:0-3647 GCA_044345175.1 Luteolibacter sp. | reverse complement strand
AAAGGGATCACGCGGCGCGACTATCACCACCGGAGCCCGACGATTGCAATGGAAAAGCTGAAAGCCGCACCCGGTCCGCCTCAACAAACAAGCAGGTGTTTTCCGGACTTGGCAGATCCCGCATTTGCCCGGATCATCCGCCCATGCAGACCGCCTCCTTCCTCAAGGATCTTTTCGACTTGTCCGGAAAAACCGCCGTGGTGATCGGCGGCACCGGCGAACTCTGCGGCACCATCGCCGTGGGTCTCGCGCGCGCCGGCGCCGAGGTCGTGCTTGGCGGCAGGATCCCCGAAAAAGCGGAAAGACGCCTTGAGGAGATCGAGTCCCATGGCGGCAGGGGCTACTTCGTCCCGGTGGATGTGACCTCGCGGGATTCACACCACCACCTGCTGGACACCGTGCTGGAACGCTCGGGCAAGGTGGACATCCTGATCAATGGCGCTGGAACCACCTCCCCCACTCCCTTCCTGGACATCCCGGAGGATGAATACCAGCGCATCGTGGACACCAACCTGACGGCCGTCTTCCGCGCCTGCCAGGTCTTCGGCAGCTACTTTGTCGAGGAGTCGCGCCCGGCATCCATCATCAACATGGGCTCGATCTCCGGTCTCAACCCGCATTCCCGCGTCTTCACCTACTCGTTGACCAAGGCCGCCGTGCACAATCTGACGCGCAGCCTCGCCCGCGAATGGGCGGACAAGGACATCCGCGTCAACACGCTGGTGCCCGGATTCTTCCCGGCCGAGGAAAACCGCAGGGTGCTCGACGAGACCCGCGTTCTCGACATCCTGCGCCAGACTCCCGCGTCCCGCTTCGGCAATGCCGGGGAACTGGTGGGCGCCGCACTCCTGCTCGCATCACCCACCGCCGGTTCGTTCATCACCGGCATCGAAATGATCGTGGATGGCGGATTCAACGCCATGACCATCTGACCGCCGCACCCGCCTCGCAGCGGCGTCGGCACTCACCCGAGATACGGATTGGCATCCAGTTCACGGCCGATCGTCGTGGCCGGCCCGTGGCCGGAGAGCACCCGCGTCTCCGGCGGCAGCGCCAACAAATGCCGCGAGATGCCATCCAGCAACTGGCGGGTGCTCCCACCCGGCAGATCGGTGCGCCCGATCGACCCAGCAAACAGGGTGTCGCCGGAAAACACCACCGCATCCGCCACCAGCCGGAACACCAGCGAATCCGGTGAGTGCCCCGGCACGTGATCGGTCAGGAAATCCACCCCGGCCACCGACAACGGGCGGCCGGCGGTGATCAACGAGTCCACATGATAGGTCGCGACGGAGATCGGCATGCCCCATGCGCGCGCCGCGGTTTCCAGCGTGAGCTCGGGCGAATAGGCGGCAAACGCATGGATCCGAACCCCGGCCCGCTGCAGCGCCGCCGCATCCACCACATGATCGTAATGTTGGTGGGTGAGCAGCAGATCGGATACGGAAACACCCATGCCCTCAAGCCATTCGGCAATGCCCTCCGGAGCATCAATGAGCAGGGCCCCTTGACCGGTCTCGATCAAGTAGCCATTCGTCTGGGTGAAGCCGCCGGTGTGAGTGGTGATTTTCATGACATTTTACAAAAGCATGTCGCGTGACACACGGTATCTGGCGCCGCAGCGCGGGCATTGGATCCGGATCACGTCGGAATCCTCGAAAAGCTCGTCCAGACGCTCGCGCCAGCCGCCGAGCACCGGAAGGATCCTCGCCAGCGTGCAGCCGCAATGGAAACGGAAGCGGCGGGTCTCCAGCAAGCGGGTCTCCTCGGATGCATCCATGGCAGCCAGCATGCCCTCGTCCAGCGAATCAAACCATCTCATGTCGCAATCCGGTTGGGCTGCGACGAGCACGAAATTCTCATCCTCCAGCCGGAACGCGCGCGCCGGCCGCTGCTCGGACTGAGCGTAATAGCTTGCAATCCATTCCAGCGGATCCTTGCCATCCACCTCCAGCGTCGAGGTCCTTGGCTCGGGCAGGTTGGAGGCGGTGGTCTGGGAGTAGAAAAAATTCCGGTCCGGCTCACGCACGTCCTCGGTGAAAATCCTGCCGGTGACCGACTCGTCGGTGGACCCGCCCGTCACAAACAGGTTCACCCGCGGCGCCCGCAGATTCACCGTCCATGCAATCGTCTCCGCCCACGGCCTGGCAGTGAGATGCAGCACCAGCATCGCCAGCGCGTCCTTGAGCATCTGGTCGAGCTCCGGCACATGCCGGATGCCGTGCTGCATCAGGTGCAGGTAGTAATCCGTGTAAACAGGTGTGAACCTCCCGCGCAGCACCAGCGCGTTGCGATGCCGCACGAACACGGACTCGATAACGGTGAAATCCTCTGCTTGGGTGGCCATCCGGGTGTGGTGTGGAAGAGACGCGGAGCATGCCGCTCCGGGCAGCCCTCCGCAAGCCCGGCGACAGCCGCCACGCAATCCTCACGACCGATACAGAATGGAGAGTACCGCCTTGGCAAGACGAGGCAGGTCCCGCCGGACAACACGCCCCCCATCAAACGTCCCGCCCGGATCAAGGGGACCCGCCGGCCCGGCCCGCATGCGCCGCTTCCCACCCTCGGGACCGACGCCCGCTGGAACACTGAACCAAAGAATGCTTGAATCCCTGCTGGTTCCGGATATCAACGGCGGCTGTGGATGTTTGATCAAACACCAAGCGCCCCCGCGCCCCACATGTCCCGCTCCACACCCGGCCCCTCCACGAGCACAGCAGGCGTCCGTTGACATTTCCTGGCGGAAATGAGACGAACAATGATCGGTATCAGGCGGAAAACCAAACGTCCCACACACCGGAAAATGAAACATCATCTTTCAAAACTCCTCCAGCTTCTGGTGAAAAGCAACCGGGGGAGCGGTGTCCGCAATAAGATCGTTTTCCTCATTCTATGCCTTTCTGTGGAATCACCCGCTTTCCGCAAGTCACTCCAGTCCCTTTCGCGGTGCTTCGCGAGCGGAAACCGGATCCGCCTGAATGGCCGTCACCCGTCCACCAACAAGGGGTTTTCGTTTGAAATCCGGTCCGGCAACCCCGCCGATACCTTCATCTTCTGGGAGTTCATCTCCGGAAACTTCTACCCGCCTCCCGCCAAAGCGGAGCATGTCATCGATTGTGGCTCCAACATCGGTTTTTTCGCATTGCACGCCAAAATCCTTTTTCCACAAGCCACGCTTGTTTGCTACGAACCCGACGCCGGCAACTTCGAAATGCTGCAACGAAATCTTTTGCTGAACGGAATCGATGCCGACTGCCGCCGTTGCGGGGTTTGGAGCACCGCGATGAACGGCTTCTTCCACCCGATGAATTCCTTCGATGGCCATGTCAGCATGGAGCCAAGCGCGTTTCCAGTGGCTTGCGAGTTGCCTCGGATCCTCGATCATACCTGGCTGAAAATCGATGTCGAAGGCGCGGAATACGAAGTGCTGCCATCGGTGCTGGATACAGGAAAACCGCCACTTTGCATATCCATCGAAGTGCATGACCATCACAACCGCGGCGCCTTGATCCGGGATCTCCTGCTGGGCAAGGGATATCATCTGGATGTCGTCACCGACAATTCACCCAAACCTGCCTTCGCCGAGATCACCGCCCGGCTCCACCCGGAGAACAGATTCAACCAATCCGGGCCCGTTGGGATCGGCC
>JBIJBN010000227.1:0-3650 GCA_044345175.1 Luteolibacter sp. | reverse complement strand
CGGATTGTGCAGCCGTGCCTCAAGCCGTTTCTTCTGCTCCTCCTTGGAGATGTGCAGGAAGATCTTCACGATCGTGGTGCCCTCCTCGGCGAGCATGCGCTCGAACTCGATCACATGGCGCTGCCGCCGCTGCCACACCTCGTCGGCAAACAGCTTCTTGACCCGCACCGCGATGATGTCCTCGTAATGGCTGCGGTTGAAAATGACCAACTGCCCGCGGTGGGGCACCTTCGAGTGCACACGCCAGAGGAAGTCATACGAAAGCTCCTCCTCGCTCGGCTTCTTGAACGAGCGGACATGGATGCCCTGCGGATCAATGTGCGAGAAAACATGCTTGATGCAGCCGTCCTTGCCGCCGGTGTCCATCGCCTGCATCACCACCAGAACGCGGTGCTTGTTCTGCGCGTAGAGCATCTTCTGCAGATCCTGAAGCTGGTCCTGCAACTCGCGGAACTGCGGGGCGAACTCCGACTTGTCGGCACCCTGGAAAAGCGTCTTCTCCCCGGTGTCGATCTTCGACAGGTCCACCCTGCTGCCGGGCTTCACCCGGTATCTTTCCAACGCACCGACAACTGGCATGCCGCGCTTATCCCGGGATCACCATCGCTTGACAAGCCCCGACTCGTGACGAATCCGCATATTGATGGTTGAATCGCGCGGCATCCCGCGCTGGACTGTGCCGGTGCCGAAGATCCGGAAATCCGTGAAAACCCAGCCCGCGGCAGGCCCGCTCGCCACCGCGCTGCACATCGGTGCCAGCTCGGTGTCGATGATGGTGGCGGAACGCTCGCCAGATGGCAGCCTCACGCCGCTGGATTTCCTCGAACAACCGGCACCGCTGGCGCGCGACATTTTCCGCCAGGGCGTGGTGAGCCTGTCCACCACCGAGCGTGTCGTCTCGATCATCAAGGGCTATCAGAAATCACTCGCCGAGCTGGGCATCGACCCCCACGGCATCACCCGCGCCGCAGCCACCAACATCCTCAGCGAGGCACGCAACGACGAGACGTTCATGAACCGCATCCGCATCGCCTGCGGCCTGCGCGTGGCCACCATCGACGACGGCGAAATGACGCGGCTCATCTATCTGAAAACCCGCCGCCGCCTGCAACACCTGCCGGCGATGCGCAAGGAAACCACACTGGTCGTGCATGTGGGCCCGGGCAACACCCGCGCGCTGTTGTTCCAGAACGGCCGCATCACCCGCTACACCAGCTACCGGATGGGCACGCACCGGACACGCGAGGCGGTCGAGGCCTCGCATGCGGAGGGCCCCGCGCTGCTGCGCGTCATCCGTGAACACGCCTACGGCAACCTCGCCCAGATGCGCTTCGATTATTCCGACGTGAACATCGAGGGCATGGTGCTCATTGGATACGAGGTCCAGTCGGTCGCGGCTTCCCTCACCCGCCCCGGCGGCGCGTGCGAGCTCAGACAGCTGCGCCAGTTCACCGCCGAGGCCGCGCGCATGAGCGACGTGGAGCTGGTCAAACGCTTCCAGCTCGACTACCAGACGGCCGAGGCCCTGCTGCCGGCGCTTGAAATCAACCTGGCCGTCGCCGAGACACTCAAGCTCGGCTGCGTGCACATTCCCCGCAGTGAATACGAACAGGGCCTGCTGCACGACCTGCTGGTCTCACGCGAGCTGACCGGAGCGTTTGCCGAGGAGGTGCTGCGCTCGGCGCGCATTCTCGCGGAGCGTTATCAATCCGACCCCGGGCACGGCGAGCACGTCTCGAACCTGTGCGGCCGGTTTTTCGACGAACTTGCGGACCTGCACCAGCTCACTGCCCACGACGCGCTGCTGCTCCAGGTCTCCGCCATCCTCCACGAAGTGGGCACCTATGTCAGCGCGCGGGCCCATCACAAGCACTCGGAATACCTCATTTTGAACTCCGAGGTCTTCGGGCTGGACCGCATGGACGTGACCATCGTCGCCCAGGTGGCACGCTATCACCGGCACGCCATGCCCACACCCGACCACGCGGGCTACGCCGCGCTCTCCACCGAGGACCGCATCCGCGTTTCCAAGCTCGCCGCCCTGCTGCGCGTCGCGGATGCCCTCGAGCGCACCCACGCGCAGCGCGTCGCCCGCATCGAGTTCCGCCGCGAGGGCGGCAAACTCCACCTCCGCCTCTCCGGCGTGCAGGACGCCGCCGTGGAGCGTCTTGCCATGGCATCCAAGGCCGATCTTTTCGAACAGGTGTTCGGCCTCGGCGTGGTGATCGACGACGAAGGCTGATCACCACCGCCATCAACCCACGGATTCCACCGACATGCCAGCTCCCTATCTCAACCGCGAACTCTCATGGGTCGAATTCAACCAGCGGGTGCTCAATGAAGCACTGCGCGAGGACCTGCCATTGCTCGAACGCGTCAAGTTCCTCGCCATCACCGCCTCCAATCTCGACGAGTTCTTCCAAGTGCGCATCGGCGGACTGATGGCCATGAAACACGGCGGCATGAACAAGCCCGACGCCTCCGGGCTCACCCCCACGCGCAACCTCGCCGCCCTGCGCCAGCGCATCCTGCGCATGAAGGAGGACCAATACGCGCTCTTCAACAATGTGCTCGTGCCCGCGCTTGCCAAAGCCGGCATCCACCTGCTCTCGCCCGCCGGGACGGGCGTCGAACAAGCCGCCCAGCTGGCCGCCACTTTCGAGGATCTCGTGTTTCCATTGCTCACACCGCTCGCGGTGGAACCCGGCGCGCCACCACCCGCCGTGCCCGCGCTGCACCTCGTCGTGGCCTGCCGCCTGCTCGATCCCGAGGACCGAACCACACGCCACGCGCTGATCCCCATCCCCGAGACGCTGCCGCGCCGCATCCACGTGGCCGATGGTCCGGGATCACCCGCATTCCTCCTGATCGAGGACCTGGTGGCCGCCCATGCGTCGTCTTTTTTCCCCGGCGAAAACGTCACCGCCACCACCACCTTCCGCGTCACACGCAATGGCGACATCGCGGTGCAGGAGGAGGAGGCCATCGACCTCGCCGACGAAATGGAGGATGTGCTCACCGCCAGACGCTTCGCCGACACGGTGCGACTCGAACTCCGCGCCGACGCCCCGCGTGACCTCGCCCGCATCATCCGCGAAGTCACTGGCGCCGGCCCGCAGGAGGTCTATCAGGTGAACGGCCCGCCGGGGCTCGGCTCGCTGATGGATCTGGCGCACCTGCCGGAATTCGACCACCTGCGCGATGCCGACTGGCCGGGACAGGACTCGCCCTCGGTGACGCCCGGCGCATCGATGTTCGAAACGATTTCCTCAGGCGATGTGCTGCTGCACCACCCCTACGAGTCGTTCGAACCGGTGCTGCGGCTGCTGGAGGAGGCCGCGGTGGATCCGGACGTGGTGGCCATCAAGCAGGTGCTCTACCGCACCGCCAGGAAATCACGCATCATCGACGCCCTGATCCTTGCCGCTGAAAACGGCAAGCACGTCACCGCGCTGGTCGAACTCAAGGCCCGCTTCGACGAGGCGCGGAACCTCGGCCGCGCGGATGAACTGCAGCGCGCCGGAGCCCAGATCGTCTATGGCGTCAAGGGCCTCAAGACACACGCCAAGATCTGCATGATCGTCCGCCGCGAGTCGGGCCACCTGCGCCGCTACGTCCACCTCGGCACCGGCAACTACAACGAGACCACC
>JBIJBN010000028.1:0-12204 GCA_044345175.1 Luteolibacter sp. | reverse complement strand
GTTTTTCTGCTGGTCTGCCTGCTTCTCGTCCCCGCATTGCCGACATGCGCCGAGCATGTGATCGTCACCGGCGGCCCGGCCCTGCGCAAGTGGGAGAACCTGCGGGTGAAAAAGGACCAGCACGACCGCTGGTGGGCGAATTTCGTGCGGGCATCCACCCTGCGCATGGCGGAGATCCGCACGCAAAACGGCCGTGACGCCCGGCTGGTGTGGCTGGTCTTCCGCCCGGGATACGTGACGCGCGGACGCGAGGATGGCAAACCCTACATCCAGTGGATCACCAAACTCGCGTCAGACCGCCGCGCCGAACTGATCTGGTTCGAAAGCGGCGGCGGCTTCATCCAGGCGCTCAACGCACGCCGGCGCGGATCGATCCGCACCTTCGATTTCTTCGGCCATTCGAACCACCACGCCTTCATGTTCGATTACGGCAACGACATCATGGCCGCCTCCACCGCATGGCTGCACGAGCGCGAGCTGCCGCGCATCAAGTCCTCGGTTTTCGCGCGCGACGCCTTCTGCAAAAGCTGGGGCTGCCACACCGCGGAAAGCATGAGCGGCGAGTGGAGGAAAGCGCTCGGCGTGCCGCTCGAAGGCGCCAAGGGTGCGACCAATTATGTGGTCGTGGGCCAGGGCAGGCTGCCGGTCGTCAACGGCCGGTGGGCGCGCTGAAACCGCGCCTCATTGCTTGGCCACGTCCTTCTGCCAGAGCGGCGATGGCGCAAGGTCGTGCGGCCGGCAGATGATGATGCCGGCGTGCTTCGTGGAGTCGTTCAGATAGTCCGTGATCGGCCGGTCCACAATGCACTTGCGGCCCTTCGAGCGGTCCGAGGTGGCGTGCATGAAGTATGCGCGGCCCTTGAGACGGATGATCAGGCCGACGTGCGAGGTGTAGCCGCTGTGCCATTGGGTGGTGATGGCGCAGATGTCGCCGTTTTGCAGGTGGTCCTCCACCGCGCGCACCCGGGAGCGCGGGATGTGGTAAACCGGCAGGCGGGAAACCCACGCCTCGACGCGACCCATCGGCTCGATCAACCGCGGATCCGAGCGCAGGTAGCGGTAGTTTTTCCACTGCACGGTCATCTCGCGGATTTCGCGCCGCAGCCGCTCGGCACCCGGCAGCCGCGGGGTGATGTTGGTCGCAAGACCGCGGCGCTGGTTGTCGTGAAACACCTCCTCGAGATGATGCATGCGGCTGAGGTAGCTGCCGTTGCACACCCCGTTGCGGTAGCGCTCGATCTCGATCATGTGCAGCATGTCCTGCGGCCTGTAGGGCCCGGGCTTGTAATGGATCATCCGGGCGATCGCCAGGGCGTTCTCGTAAAACGTCCAGCAGTCCATGCCGGTGAAGTCCACCACCGGCGATTCAATCCGGTCGTCCACCTCGAGGGTGTAATTCACATATGGGGTGCCGAGCATCTCCCGAGCCACCATCAGGGTGCGCTCGCCGAGCGGCAGCTTGCGCCAGTTTTGCCGCCCCGCTTTGGCGACGATGGCATGGAATTTCGATTCGCCCTTGAACACGGTGCCGGGCGGGAGCCGCGGGGCGGACGGCGGCGGAGGAGCCGCCTGGCCCGCCGCGGCGGACACAAACACCGCCGCGAAGGCCGCAACCACGGGAATCAAGGGCATCCGCATGACGCCTTTTAAGGGTGTTTCCCGGCCCGGGCAAACCTAACAATCGCGGCGGCCGCCTGCCTGCCGCGCGCCCCGGGACCCCCGCGGCAGGCGATTCCCGGGTTGCCAGCGGCCGCGGCATCCGCATGATGCGGCCCATGTCGCCACGCATCGGGATGCTGCTCGTCGTTTCCGGCCCATCGGGCTCGGGCAAAACCACTTTGTGCCGCCGCCTCGTGGATGCGGGCGAGGCCTGCTACTCGGTTTCATGCACCACCCGCGCGCCGCGTCCCGGCGAGCAGGATGGCCGCGACTACCATTTCCTCGGCCGCGCCGAATTCGAGGCAAGAATCGCCGCCGGTGATTTCATCGAGCATGCGGAAGTGCACGGAAATCTCTACGGCTCGCTCAAATCCGAGGTGGCCGGCAGGCTCGCCGACGGGCTGGATGTGGTGATGGACATCGACGTGCAGGGCGCGGCCCAGATCCGCCATTGCGCGGATCCGCTCATCCGCCGCGCGCTTGTGGACCTGTTCGTGATGCCCTCCAGCGAGGCGGAGCTGCACGCAAGGCTCTGCGCCCGCGCGACGGACAGCGAGGAGACGATCGCCCTGCGCATGGCCAACGCGCTCGACGAGATGAGCCATTGGCGGGAGTATACGTATCTGCTGGTCTCCAGCACGCGGGAGGATGACTTCCGGCACCTGCTCACACTGGTCGCCGCCGAGAGGATGCGCACGTCGAGGATGCGCGCGTGATTCCGCATCATGCGGAGAACTCGTAGCGCAGCGCGGAGAGGCAGAACAACGCGGCGGTCTCCACCCGCAGCACAATCGCACCCAGTGAAACAGGCAGGAAACCAGCATCAAGCGCCTGCCGGATTTCCTCCGCAGTGAAGTCGCCCTCGGGCCCGATCAGCAGGGTGACTGCGGCCGTGCCGGGATGCGCGCGCAACACCTCCCGCAAGGGCCCGGCACCCGGTGCAAGCGAGGCGATCAGCTTCAATCCCGGCTCGCCGGCCGCCGCAGCGAGCCATTCTGCGAAGTCCATGGCACCGCCGATGCGGGGAAGCGTGTCCTGGCCGCATTGCTTGCAGGCCTCGAGCGCGGCGCGGCGCCATTTGTCGGGCTTGCCATCGCCGGGCTGCACCACGGTGTTGCGCGTGACCAGCGGCTGGATGGCGGAGACGCCGAGCTCGACCGCCTTGCGGACGATCAGATCCATGTTCTTTCCCTTGGGGACCGCCTGGGCCAGGGTGATGGCGGGCGCGGGAGGGTGGAGCCATGCGGCCTCGCCGATGCGCAGGACGGCATGGTCGCGTGAAACGTCCACAACCTCCGCCGCCGCGCGGCGGCCGTGGCCGTCGAAGACGATGATGGTTTCACCGGCCCGGATGCGCAAGACCTGGGAAAGATGGCGCGCCTCGTCTCCGGTGAGCTCCCCGCTGGCCCAGCAACCGGGCGGAAGATGGAATCGGTGCATGGGATGCCGGCGTCGGGTTCAATGAATGCGGGTGGCGGCCGCGGCGCTCCGCTACAGGTCGAAGAAGCGTTTGGCCTTCTGGAGGAAACCCTCCTGCATCGGCGAGTTGTGCCCGCCGATGGATTCGGAAAAAGAGCGGAGTTTTTCCTGTTGCTCGTGGTTGAGCTTGGTCGGCACCTCCACTTGCACCCGCACGTTGAGGTCGCCCTTCCGGCCGTTGGAAAGCGAGGGCATGCCTTTGTCGCGCAGCCGGAAAACCGTGCCGCCCTGGGTGCCTGCGGGGATCTTGATCGATGACTGCCCGTCGAGCGTCGGCACTTTCAACTCGCCGCCCAACGCCGCGGTGGAGAATGGCAGCGGCACCTCGCAGAAGAGATCCGCATCGTCACGGGTGAACACGTCGTGATCGCGCACGTGGAGAAACACATAAAGGTCGCCCGCGCCGCCACCGCGCACACCGGCATCACCATTACCGGAGGAACGCAAGCGGGTGCCGGTGTCCACTCCGGCGGGAATGCGCAGCTTGATGCGGCTCTCGCGCTGGACGCGGCCCTCGCCATGACATGTGGAGCATGGATCGGAGACCGACTCGCCCGCGCCGCGGCATTGCGGGCAGGTGGTCTGCTGGATGAAGATGCCCGCCTGCCGCGCCACCACGCCGCGGCCACCGCAGGTCGGACAGGCTTTCACGCCGCCAGAGCCCTTGGTGCCGCGCGATTCACAGGCATCGCACGGGACGTTGCGCTCGATCTCAAGCTCCTTCTCGACGCCGCGCGCCGCCTCTTCAAGCGAGATTTCCAGATCGTAGCGCAGGTCGCTGCCGCGTTGTTTCCCCGAGCCGCGCCGCCGTCCGCCGCCACCGCCAAAGAACTCGTCGAAGCCGCCGCCGAAGATCTGCGAGAAGATGTCCATCGGGTCATGGAAGCCACCGGCAGGCCGGCCGCCGCCACCCGAGAATGCGGCGTGTCCGTAGCGGTCGTATGCCGCCCGCTTGTCCGGATCGCTGAGCGCCTCGTAGGCTTCGCCGAGCTCCTTGAATTTCTCCTCGGCGCTGTGATCCCCCGGGTTTTTGTCCGGATGGAATTTCACCGCGAGCTTGCGGTAGGCCTTCTTGATCTCGTCGGCGCCCGCGTCGCGGGAGACACCGAGCACCTCGTAGTAATCGCGTTTCGCGGCCATGGAATCAGGCTTCGCCTCCTTCTCCGGCGGGCGGGGTTGGGAGTTTGGACACCACCACGCCTGCGGGACGCAGCAGGCGGTCGCGCAGTTTGAACCCGCGGCGCGTGACGCGCAGGATCCGGCCCTCGGCACCTTCGGCGCATTCCTCTTGGGCGACGGCGTCATGGAGGTTCGGGTCGAACATGCCGCGGGTGTCGATTTCCTCGACGCCCTGCGAGGCCATGAATTCGTTGAGTTGCCGGCGCACCATGTCCATGCCGATGTAGATCATCGAGCCGGTGTCCTGCGAGGCGGCCTGCATGCCCATTTCGAAGTTGTCGATGACCGGCAGCAGTTCCTCGAGCAGGCGCTGGTTTGCATAGCGGACGGCCTCCTCGCGCTCGCGCGCGGTGCGTTTGCGCAGGTTTTCCATTTCCGCGGCGGTGCGCAGCGAGAGTTCCTTCCATTTTGCCAGCTCGGCTTCTGGCGCCGCGGTGTCTTCCACGATTGGTGCGGCGTCCGTTTCCGGGGCGTCGGGTTCGGAAGCCGGGCTGTCCGGGGGAGTGTCGTTGTCGGCTTGCATCGCGCATAGCTGTAGCCGTGAAAACCGCTCCGTCAATCCCCGCCGCGCCATCCCGTGATTTCCCGCGCGTGAATGTGATATCCATCGTCCGCCAGGCGGGTGGAGGCGGCTTCCAACCCGTATCGGACCACGGCATCCGGAACCCGTCAGTCCAACAGCCGCCGCACCATTTCGAGGCTGGCTTTTCCCGCGATGCCGGTATCGGCCAGCAGGTCTGCGGCGAGCCGGGCTTTCTGCTGCTGCATCTGGTGGATGCGCTGCTCCACGGTGTCCTGGCAGAGGAGCTTGTGCACGAACACCGGTTTGTCCTGGCCGATGCGGTAGGCACGATCGGTGGCCTGCGCCTCGGCGGCGGGATTCCACCACGGGTCGTAATGGATCACGGTGTCCGCGGCGGTTAGATTGAGACCGGTGCCCCCGGCCTTGAGCGAAATGAGGAACAGCGGGACTTTGCCGCTTTGGAAGTCCCGGACGAGCCTGCCGCGGTCCTTGGAGTCACCCGTGAGTTTGAGATAGGGGATCCGCTCCCTGGCAAGATGCCCTTCAATCAGGGCGAGCATGCTGGTGAACTGGGAGAAAAGCAGCACCCGCCGGCCCTCCTCGATGAGAACGGCGAGCAGGTCTGTTAGAAAATCCAGCTTGGCGGATCCGCGGGGCGTGCCGGCTGATCCGTCGGGCAGCAGGCGCGGGTCGCAGCAGATCTGGCGGAGCTTGAGCAGGGCCTCGAGGAAGACCATCCGGAACTCACCGCCGCCACGCGCGGCGATGGCCTCGCGGACGCGCTTGTTCATGGTGGCGCGGACGGTTTCATAGAGGTCCTTCTGGGCGGTGTGCAGTTCGATCAGGTGGACGAGTTCGGTTTTCGGCGGCAGTTCCCCGGCCACCTGGTCCTTGGTGCGGCGGAGGATCAGCGGGCCGAGGCGCTGTTTGAGCGCTTCGTTGCGCTCGGTGTCGCCGTGGGTTTCGATCGGCTTGCGGAAATTGCTGGAGAAGGACTCCTCGCTGCCGAGAAAGCCCGGAACCAGGAATTTCATCAGGCTCCAGAGTTCGCCGAGGTGGTTTTCGACCGGTGTGCCGGAAAGGCAGAGGCGGTGGCGGGCATCGAGCATGCAGGCGGCCCGGGTGACTTTCGCATGCGGGTTTTTGATGTTCTGCGCCTCATCCAGAACGACAAGGTGGAAACCGTGCGTGCGCAGGCTGTCGATGTCCCGGTGCAGCAGCGCATAGGATGTGATGACAAGATCAGCGTGGGGAATCGAGCGGTGATGCTGCCGCCGCTCCGGCCCGTCGAGAACGAGCACGCGCAGGGAGGGTGTGAATTTCCTCGCCTCGGCCTGCCAGTTTGGCGCCACCGAGGTGGGGGCGACGACAAGGCAGGGTGTGTCGCGCGCAGCGCCGGACTGCTTTTCGGACAGGATATGGGCCAGCGTTTGTACGGTTTTGCCGAGGCCCATGTCGTCGGCAAGGATGCCATGCAGACCGTGACGTGCGAGAAACCGCATCCAGCGGTAGCCTTCGAGCTGGTAGCCCCGCAGCGTCGCATTGAGTCCGTCGGGCGGCGGAACGGGTTCGATGCCGCCGAAGCCGCCGAGGCTCGAGGCGAGCTCATCGAGCTGCGGCGGGGTGTCGATATCAAGCCCGGCGAGGCCGGCGAGTGATGCGGCATCGAGCGCGTGGATCCGGGCGCGGCCGGGAATGCCGGGAATGCCGGGATTCATGAGCGCGGCAAGGTGATGCAGGATGCGCCGCACGCGGCCGGCGGGGAGCTTGAGTGCATTGCCATCCGGCAGCGGTGCGTAGAAATGACCGGTGTCCGGAATGTGATGCATCTCCTCCGCAAAACCGCTTTCCAGCAGGTTGGCGAGAATCGGCAGCAGGTCATGACGCTCGCCGGCGACGTCAAAACCGACCGACAGGCTGAACCAGCCGCCACCCGCCGGTTCGAGCACGCTCTGCCATGCCGTGGGATCGGCTTCGAAGACACGGTGGCCGACGTTGTCATCGATGATGACCGTCCAGCCTTGGGACTCGAGGCGCCGCACCATCTCGCCGCGGAACTGGTGCCAGAAACGGCCTGCGGAGATCCGTCCAGGATCCGGAAACCAGCGGTCGGCGCGCGGCATGTCGCGGCTGCCGCGGGATTTGAGATCCAGGATGAAGCGCCATGCGGAGTTCGAACCCAGCGACGAGAGCCCGGTTTCCGACAACTGCCGCGCGGCCTCGTTTTCCGCTGCCTGCCGGTGCTGCAGAAGCGCCGGGCGTCCGTCGGGCAGGGTGATGCGGCTGGTCCATCCGGGCATCGAACCCCGAAGCGGACTACGATGTGTATCGTAAACCACCGTGGCCTCCGCGGTGATCCATGTGCCCGGATCCGGCTGGCCGAGAGATTGCAGCAGCAGGCGCGACGTGCGGTCGACCGGCTCGCGTGTCACATGCAGCTCGAAGCGCGGCTCCGCAGTCACGCACGACGGTGCTTGAACATCGGCGGCCGGCCGTGCCGCGGCCACAGGCATGGCAGCGGCAACGGCCGCCGTGATCGAGTGCCCGCGCATGCGTCCCGGATCCCGATGCTTCTGCGCCCGCAGCAGCAGTGCCGCCGCATGCCGGCAGTATGCGCGGGTTTCACAGCCGCAGTCCGATTCGAATTCCCATCCGCTTTCGGATCTCCAGAACGTGACTTCGGCCCGCCCACCCGCAACCATGCCCGAGAGCCGGAAACATCCCGGCGTGGGCTCATCGAGATGCGGATCCCTGGTCTTGGAGACAAGGGCGCGGGCCCCATCCAGCACCTCATCATCAAAGCGGGCGCGCCAGCCGGAGTCATGAATGAAGGACGCGGGATCGGCGGTGGGCATCTGCCCGAAACACTGCCGCAACACCCTGCCGGACGGCAAGCGCGGGTGACTCCGGACTGCACCTCAGAATGCCGCCGCAGGCGTGCAGAGCTCGACGACGATGCCATCCGCATCGCGCAGGAACGCGACGATTTGACCCCACGGCTTCGGTGTCGGGGGCGAGATCGGGGCGGCACCGGCATTTACGGCGCGCTGGTAGGCCTCTTCGATGTTTCCGGTGACGAGGACGATCTCGAAGCCGGCGGGTAGCTTGCTGATCCGGTTTTCCTCAAAGCCGCACGGGAGGTTGTTTTTCGCCAGACTCTCCGCCGCAAACGCCAGGGTCGTGCCGCCGGTTTCCATTTCGGCATACAGTCCGGCCTCATGCACGAATTTCCGCGTGAGCCCGAACGCATCCTCATAAAATGCCACGGCGCGCGGGACATCCCTCACATGCAGGATCGTGTAGCCGAATTTCATTGCGCCCGAGATTACCAAATGCAGACGGCAGCGCCAGTCAAACTAGGCGGACTCGCCAAGCAGTTCCGTGAAGCCGCGGAACAGCTTGGAATCCTCCGGAGGCCTTGCCGGCAAGGGCAGGTCATGATCGAGGTGCCGAAGGCAGATGTGGCGGAAATCCGAGGGCGTGCGGACGCGCCGGATGTCATGCTCGAAGCATCCGTCAAGCAGGCCGTGGCTGATGAATGCCATGGTTTTCTTCATGCGCTGGACATGCGCTTCAGGATGGAACCTGCGGGATTCGCCGGCCAGCTCGTCATAGAGTTCGAACACATACTCCAGCAAATCACGGTGACCCGGCCGCACGGGGTTCCTGCCGCACAGGACGTCCCCGAGCTGTGAGAAAATCCACGGATTGCGTATCGCCCCACGGCCGATCATCAGGCCCGCCGCACGGGTTTGCGCGAGGTATGCGGTGGCGGTGGCGGCGTCCACCACGCTGCCGTTCGCAATCACCGGAACCGCAAGACGATCCACCGCCATACGCACGCACGCGGGACGAACCGGCGTCTGATAAAGGTCCCTCACCGTGCGCGCGTGGATCGTCAGTCCGTCAATGCGGTGACGCCCGAAGATTTCCAGCAACTGCGGAAACACACTCTCATCCGCGAAACCCACCCGTGTCTTTACGGTGAGGCGGCCCGGCACGGCCTCGCGCAGCATGCCGAGCAAATGGTCGATCTGCCGCGGTTCGCGCAACAATCCCCCACCGGCGTTCTTGCGGCAGACAACCGGCGCGGGACAACCGAGATTGAGATCGATCCCCGCGACGGGAAGCCTGCAGAGTTGCCTCGCGGTGCGCACCAGGGCCCCGCTGTCACTGCCGATCATCTGGGCGAACACCGGCCTGCCGGTCCGGTTTTCCTGAATCGATCGCAGGATATACGGATGCGGCACCGAATCCGCATGCACCCTGAAATACTCGGTGACAAACCAGTCGGGCGGCCCGCGCCGCGCGATCACCCGCATGAACGGCAGGTCCGTGATGTCCTGCATCGGGGCAAGCACCAGGGCCGGGCGGTCGGGCTGCAGAAGATCACGCATCGAGGAATTCCGTTGACAAGTCCAGTTCCCGGGAAAGGCTTCAACAAGGTTGAACAACACCGGCCAAGCAAGTGGAAAGCGATTTGTTACACACCGAGAAAATCCTAGCCGATCGGAAAATGTTTTTTCTCGATCTCAAGCGCAACGCCCGCGGCATGGTGGTCAAGATCACCGAGGATGTCGGCGGCAACCGCGACACCATCATGGTGCCCGCCGAGATCCTCGGCGATTTCATCGCGGCGCTCAGCGACATCAAGGCGACCGCCGATGATCAGGATTGAGCGTCACGCCTCCGCGATCCCCGAGGGTTTGGTGTGCCGGTGGATCCAGACACTCTGTACCAGACCCAGCAGGAACATGCAGATGACCGCGAAGGTTCCGGAGTAGCTCACCAGCGGCAGCGGAATGCCGGTGATCGGCATCAGCAACACGCACATGCCGATGCTCTCGAACGCATGGGCGAAAAACAGCGCAACCACCAGGCTGGCCAGGATCCGGCCGGAAACATCCCGGCTGTAAAACGCGATATACAGCCCCACCACCGCCAGCAGCGCGAAAGCGGTCAACAACAACAGGCTGCCGCGGAATCCCATCTCCTCGGCGATGACCGCGAAAATGTAGTCATTGTGCGCGGTGTCCCTCGGTATGAACCCTTTGGCATGGAGTGATCCCTGCTCGGTCGTGGCGTTCCAGCCGACACCCTTCCATCCGGCCTTGCCCACCGCCATCGAAATGTGATGCGGCGCATACCCCTCGTCCGCAATGTCCACCTCCAATCCGCGCATCATGCGCAGCCACGTGTCAATGCGCTCGGGACCTCGTTCCGAAACCAGCGGCAGTGCCACGAAATACAACAGCGGCAACATGCCCGCGGCCATGAATCCCATGAAGGAAAGATAGCGGAACGGCGCCCCCCCAACCAACATGGCGACAATCGCCACCGGGATCCAGACGAGCGCCGATCCCATGTCGCCCATCTTCATGACCATCACGAAGGGAACGGCCGCAATCATGCCGATGATGCCGATGCGGATGACAGGTGAGCCGAGCCAGTGGTGCAGCTTCGGCAAATCCTGAAGCAGCCACGCGATCAGGATGATGCCGGAGGAAATTCCCAGCTGCGCGGGCTGGAATGACAATCCGAAAACCGTGAGACGGTGCACCGCGTCGTCCTGCCCCATCGCCATGACCATCAGCGCGATGCTCGCAAGGTAAAACGGTATGCCCAGCCAGCGGATCCAGCGGTAATCCACCAGCGCGGTGCTGAAAAACACCACACTGCCTAACAGAATCCACTGCTTTTGCATGAACGCGTAATAAGCACCCGCCCCTCCATGCCGGTCCAGAAGATCCCTTGAGACGGGAAGATGCCGGGCCGCGCTCTCGATCATGAACACACCGAATATCAGGAGCCCGTACATCAGGAAAACGAGCACCCAATTCATACCCAGGATTTTTCGGAGGAAAGGTGTCACGTTGGTTGGCATGCACCATATGCCGCAGGATGGAGCTGGCAAGCCGGGCTTGAATCATGCCCAATGGCCCGCCACGCGGCCACCCATTGTCCGAGGCGGCGCCCGCAGGCCGCGGAACGGCCGCGTTTTGAACGGCGTGAATGGCGTCAACGCCGGTGAGCCGCGGCACCACTTCTGCAACGCGGGCCTCTATCCCACCAGCCCGCCTGCCGTCCGTGCTTCGATGCCCTTGCGCAGGTCGCGCAGGCTCCAGATGGCTGCGGCCATGGGCGCGCCGCCGCCCCTCAGCTTGCGCGCGCCGGAGCGCCGCCGCCCGCCGAAGCGCTCACGCGCGTGCGCGAAGGCCTCATCAACAAACCCGCGGCTGCCAATCACCGCGCCGTCAGTGAAATACCGCACCCGGCAGCGCAGCACCATGGCATACGGGATCTCTCCCGCGCCCGCCCTCGTCGTGGCGGCGGACGGCAAGGATGAAGCGGCGGATGAATCAGCGGATGAAGCGGACGGCCGGGTGCGGCCCATCAGCATGAGCCGGTAGGCCCTGGCCACCTGGCCGGCCCACAGGCTGGCATCCGCCGGCATGCCGGCGTGCGCGCCCCAAGCCCTCACCAGCCCGGCGCGCGCGGTGCGCCCGTGGCCCTTGGCACCGCCGCCGATTGCCTCGCCGTAGCTGCTCCAGCGGTAATCGGCCGGATCGCTTGCCATGCCCGCGCGCACCGGATTGAGGTCGATGTATGCGGCCATGGCCCGCGCCGCCACGCCGTCCTCAACGATCACGCTCTTGAAGCGGTCCTCCCACAGGCGGCCGCGGCGGGCATGGCTGCGGTTGTGCCACTGGGTGTAGCGCTGCAGCAGGCCTTTCATGAACTCACCGAGGTCGTGCATGCGGTAGGTGAAGCGCTGGTGGATGCGCCGCACGAGCTCCTCCTCGGCGCGGCCGTCGGCGACATGCTGGCGGGCCTCGGCAAGCTCGCGCGCCACCCCGGCGACAAAGGCGGTGCCATAGATGGCGGAGAGGCGCTGCAGCAACTGGTCATCGGAAAGACCGCCCTGCGCCATCGGCGGCACCTCCAGCAAGAGGTGGAAATGGTTGTCCATGAGGCAGTAGGCGGTGACCCGGCAGCCGGAGAATTTCTCATACATGCGCATGAGCGTGCGGAATTTCTCTTTTTGCCCGGCGCCCAGCACGAAGCGCCGGTCCACCACCCGTGAGATGCAGTGGTAGAACACCGGCCTGTCCTGGGAATGCCGCCACTGAGCCAACCACCGCGCTTTTCTCATGATGCAGGCAGACTTCCCGGCCTTGCGGGAGATGGCAAGGAGAATCACAATAAAAGGCCTGTCCCTTTGTCGTTAAAAGGACTGTCCCTTTGTCGTTACAATAAAAGGACTGTCCCTTTGTCGTTAGAGGAGCGGCAGGGAGGCGGCAGGGAGGCGGCAGGGAGGCGGCAGGGAGGCGGCAGGGAGGCGGCAGGGAGGCGGCAGGGATGCG
>JBIJBN010000226.1:0-3687 GCA_044345175.1 Luteolibacter sp. | reverse complement strand
CGATGTGGATGTGCGTGTTTGGAAATCACTGGATGGCTTGCGGGCCGCGGCGGATCCGGCGGCCGCCTTCTGGCACCTGAGCACCAGGGCGCGGCGCACGCCATGGGCCGCCCGTTTCCGCAAGGGTGACTATCTGGTGTTCGGTAGCGAGACCCGGGGCCTGCCGGAGGATCTTGTCCGCAGCGCCGGTGAGCATGCATTGCGCATCCCGATGGTTCCTGGCGGCACACGCAGCCTCAACCTGTCCACCGCTGTGGCCGTGGTGTTGTATGAGGCGTTGCGGCAGCAGGCGCCGGACTGGTGACAGCGCGCGGCGTTTCAATCCCGGCAGAGCCAGAGGGACTTGAGGTAGGGTGCGTCGGTGAAATCCGGCGGCATCGGCGTGTGGGTGGCGCGCATCGGCCGAGGCAGCGCGTTGGTGATCCTGCGTTCGAAGTCGGCCGGTGTGATCCCGCGGAAATTGGTGCAGCAGAGCATCCAGCCGCCGGGGGCCAGTGCCCGGGCGGCCAGCGCGGCGAGTTCGCCGAAGTCGCTTGCGGCGCGGAAGATCCTGCCCTTGTCGTCACGTGAGAAGGTGGGTGGATCGAGGATGATCGCATCGAAAAGGCGGCCTTGTCTGGCGAAGCGGCGCAGCCAGTGGAACGTGTCGCCCTTGCAGAAATGGTGTGCGGCTGGGTCGAGCGAGTTGTGTGAAAAATTGCGGGCGGCCCAGTCGAGGAACGGCCGGGAGAGGTCGAGCGTGGTGGTTTCCGCGCCTGCCGCGGCTGCGGCCAGCGAGAAGGCGCCGGTGTAGGCGAAGGTGTTGAGCAAGCGTTGGCCGGGCATGCTGCGGCGGCGGACTTCGGCGCGGTTGTCGCGCTGGTCGAGGAAGATGCCCTGCGAGTAGCCCGAGTGGAACGAGATTTCATGGAGCAGGCCGTTCTCGCGGATCAGGAACGGATCATCGTCCCGCGGGCCGCACAGGTGCGCGGGCGAATCCCTGGAGTGCGGATCAAGCCGCTTCCAGTAACATGCGGCATCCTGCCGCGACAACCACCCGTGGAGAAGCGGCGCGACCGAAGTGCCGGTGGTCGAGAGCAGCAGGCGGCCGGCGAAGGATTCGAGGAAAACCCCCGGCAGGCCGTCGCCCGCGCCGTCCACCAGCCTGACGGCATCGGTGCCGCCCGCGAGCAGGGGCGCACGCTTCGAGACAGCGGCTTCCAACAACTCATGCATCGCCTGCGTGACCATGCCGTGCGGCGGCCCCGGACAGCCATTGTTGCTTGAGGGCGGTGGCGCGTTCGAGCGCGTCCGTGGTGGTGGCGCCGAGGAAATTCACATGGCCCATCTTGCGGCGCGGGCCGGCGTGCCGCTTGCCGTAGAGGTGGAGGAAGGCGTTGCCATCGGCAAACAACGGTTGCCAGTCGGGCGGGGTTTCCTGTTCCGGCCACAGGTCGCCCAACAGATTGAGCATCACTACCGGTGAGAGCAGGCGGGTGGACCCTGCGGGCAGGCCGAGCACCATGCGCAGTTGTTGTTCGAACTGCGAGGTGGCGCAGGCGTCGAGCGTGTGGTGGCCGGAGTTGTGCGGCCGCGGGGCGATTTCGTTGACCAGCAGCGAGCCGTCCGCCCTGAGGAAGAATTCGACACCCATGATGCCGCGGTAATCGAGTGCCGCGGCCACCTTGCGGGCGGTTTCCGCCGCCTGATCCGCGACCGCCTGTGGAATGCGCGCGGGGGCGATCGACATGTCCAGGATGTGGCCGCGGTGCCGGTTCTCGGCGGGATCATAGGTGACCATCACGCCGGCGGCGTCGCGCGCGACCATCACCGAGAGTTCCTTTTCAAAGGGCACCCAGGCCTCAAGGACACCGCGCGGGGAACCGAAGGCGCGCCAAACATCCGCCGGATCCTCATTGCCATCGAGCTTGATCTGGCCGCTGCCGTCATAGCCGAAAGAGGCGGTCTTGAGGACACACGGTCCGGCGAGCCGCGCCATGGCTGCGGCGAGCTCGCCCGCGCCGGCCACCACGAAGAAATCCGCGCAGGGGATGCTGTTTGCGCGGAGGAAGTTTTTTTCGCGTTCACGGTTCTGGCTGATCCCGACCGCCTCGGCTGAAGGGTGCAGCGGGATCCGGGTGGAGACGGCGGTGAGCGTGTCGTGGGGAATGTTTTCAAACTCCACCGTGGCGACGGTGGCGGAAGCGCAGAACCGGGTGAGCGCTGCGGGGTCGTCAAAGGGCAGGTCGATCACCTCATCCGCCACATCCACCGCCGGGGCTTCGCGGCCGCCGGTCCAGACGACCGTGCGGATGGCCATGCGGCGGGCCGCCAGCGCAAGCATCCGGCCAAGCTGTCCGCCGCCGATCACGCCGAGCACGCACTGGGGCGGGTGGATGGGAATGGGACAGGTTGCCATCGGCATCACTCGGGATCGGCAAGTTTCACGGCCGTCACCGCCGCGCTCTGGCTGGCGCGGAACGCGGCGAGCTGGTCCGCGAGCGACGGGGATTCGTTGGCGAGCATGGCCACGGCGAACAACGCCGCGTTCACCGCGCCGGCCTTGCCGATGGCAAAGGTGGCGGTGGGGATCCCGGCGGGCATCTGCACGATCGAAAGCAGCGAGTCCAGCCCCTGCAGCGCCTTGGACTCCACCGGCACCCCGAGCACTGGAAGGTCGGTGATGGCGGCCGCCATGCCCGGCAGGTGCGCCGCGCCGCCAGCACCGGCGATCAGGCATTTCAATCCACGGCCGCGCGCCGCCGAAGCGTAGGCATAAAGTCTCTCCGGCGTGCGGTGGGCGCTGACAACCTCCGCCTCCCATGCCACGCCGAAATCCCGGAGCGTGCGCGCGGCATGCTCCATTGTCGGCCAGTCCGACGCGCTGCCCATGATGATGCCGACCAGTGGTGCGTCCTGCATCCAGCAAGATTGCACGGCCGCGCCGGATTCGTCAACTGGAGGCCGGGATACTTTCCGTTTGCATTAGTCAGGACCCCGGCGAGGTTGACAATACTGTGAATCTATTCGCCCAAGCACGGCGTATCGCCTTCTTGGGTGATTATGTTCCCCGGCGGTGCGGGATCGCCACCTTCACCCATCACCTGTGTGAGGCGGTGGCCTCGCAGGAACCGGATGCGAAATGCATTGTGGTCGCCGTCAACGACCGTCCGGAGGGCTACGACTACCCGGGCCGCGTGCGGTTTGAAATCGACCAGAAGGATCCGGATTCCTATCTGGCTGCGGCAGACGAGTTGAACGACAGCCATGCGGACGTCCTGTGCCTGCAGCATGAATTCGGGATTTTCGGCGGGCCGGCGGGCAGCCACGTGCTCGCGCTGTTGCGCAACCTGAGAATGCCGGTGGTCACCACGCTGCACACCCTGCTGGAACGGCCGGATCCCGCGCAGCGCCATGTGATGGACGAGTTGGTGAAACTCAGCGCGCGGCTGGTGGTGATGGCTGCCAGGGGAAGCGGGATCCTGCGCGGGATCTATCAGGTGCCGGACAACAAGGTGGACCTGATCCCTCACGGCATTCCCGATGTTCCGCTAGCCGCCACCGGAGACTTCAAGCGGCGCTTCGGCATGGAGGGAAAAAACGTGTTGCTCACCTTCGGCCTGCTGGGACCCGGCAAGGGCATTGAACATGCGATCGGCGCCTTGCCCGTAATCATACGCCGCCACCCGCAGGCCGTCTATCTGGTGA
>JBIJBN010000224.1:0-3724 GCA_044345175.1 Luteolibacter sp. | reverse complement strand
CCGGATCCGACCAGGCGGATGGCGCCGGCGCCGGTGTGATGGATGCGGCAGTTGGCGACGGTGAGGTGGTCGCCGGCCGCCTTGAGTCCCCAACCGGTGACGCCGGTGATCTCCAGGTCGTCGAAGCGGCAGTGGTCCGAGTCGCGGACGGACAAGGCGCCATCGAACATTTTCGCGCCGAAGTCGCCTTGGATGAGCGGGGTGGTGGCGGCGCTGATCTTGAAGCCGCGCAATGTGACGTCGCGGGTGTTTTCCACGCGGATGACCTGTTCGAGGACCGGTGCCACGACATCGGCCGCGGCCATGTCCTCACCCGGCAGCGGCCGGTAAACGACCTTGCCGCGGATCCGGTCGAGATACCACTGGCCGGGCCGGGTCATGCCTTTTGCGATGTTCCAGACCACGTAGTCGCGCACATCGAAGGCACCCGGCGGATGGCGCGGACGGTTGGCGAAGACGATGGTGTTTTCATCCGGCAGCAGCCTGCGGATGCCAAGGAGCGTCTCATCCCAGAGGTGGAACAGGGTGATTTCCGCATTTTCCACATCGAGATCCGGCCCAAGATCCTCCGGTTGGTAAACCATGCGCATCAGGTCGTTCTCCCCCGGTTGGCGCTCCCAACCTCCCTGCGCGGTGCTCAGCCAGCGCACCCTCCATTCGCTGCGGTGCTGCAAGCGGCCGGATTCCGGGTATCGAGCGCGATCGGCGCAGCGCCCGTTCACCAGCAGGGTGCGGAAGACCGCGACACCATTCCCCGCGGTCGGTGCCGGGGCATGCCAGAGGCCGTCCTCTCCCGCCTCCCATCCGGTGATCCGTCGGCCGCCGCTGAGCTCCGCCGCGCTGCCCTCTGCCGCGGTGATCGTCAGCCCGGCATCGCGTCCGTCGAGCACCAGCGTTTCGCCGGTGAAATGCCTGCCGCCGCCCAGCACGATCGTCCTGCCGCCGGAAGCACCCTGCGCGCGCGACGCCTCTAGCGCCGCCGGGATGGTGTCGAACACCCGGAACCCGCCATCCATCTCCAACCTTGCGGCAGCCGCATGGCCGGGATTGGCCACGGCCTCGTCCCATGTGGTGGCGTATTTGATATCATCATAGAACATGTCCCAGGTGCCCTGGCCCACCTCGCGGTAGCCGCCGAGTTTCCACGTGTATCTCCCCTGCTCCATCCCCTCGTCATGATAGCCGATGCAGGTGTCCGCCACCGAGTATTTGGTCACCCAGCGGCCGTCCTGCCATTTCCAAAGCGCCAGTTCGCCATCGTCGGCGCCCCACTTGATCCTGACGAGGAAATGATGCCAGACGCCATCCTCACACGGCTCGGTGTCGGTCCATCGCGAAGTGATGCGCGGGTTGGCGGCGGTGGCGGGGCCGTGGTCGTCCTTGGTCCTGAGCACCGGCAGGCGGTTATCATACAACCAGATGCCCACCGGCGGGCTGGTGCCGCGCTGCCACCATTGGGCGAGACAGTTCCAGCCTTGCGGACGTGCCATTTCCGGGCCGGCACGGAATGCGAAGCGGAAATAGCGCGCGCCATGGTCCTTGTGCCAGCCCGCCACCGGCTTCTGCTCGTTGCGGTATTGGCCCGGATGATTCATCACGGAGCGCCACGCGTGACTGCCACTGTGCGCATGCATCGCGCTCTTCTCCCAGCGCGGCGGCGGCGCCACGCCGTCCCGCGATGACACATACCATCCCGCGCGCTGGCCCTGTCCATTGACCACGGCACCGTTTCCGGCGAGCTGTTCGTCCTCCCCGGCGCCCATGAAAAAACTCCGCGTCGCGCCGGCATCGACGGTGGCGAGAGCGGCCGGCGAGGCCACGGCCAGAAGGATGGCGGCGATGAAGATGCGGCGGCTGGGCATGATGCGTGTCACGGTTCCGCGGGTGCCTGCTGCGCCGCCACCGGCAGCTCGCGAAATTTCACCTTGCGCCAGTGCACGCTGTAAGGACCCGCACCTTTGGGAATGCTGTGCACCTGGAAACCGATGTAGCCCTCGGGGTCGCCAAGCTGCCTGAAGTCGGCGGTCTTCACCCCGTTGACGAAACTCTGGTAATGATCGCCCCGCACCACGATCCGGTAGTGGTTCCACCCGCCCTTGATGAAGGCGTTTTGGGCGGCCTCGGTGCGCACCGCGGTGGTGTCCGTGAGGATGCTCCACCAGGTGGCGCGGCGCGCCTCGTCATAGAAGTCGCCCGCGGTGCCGTTGACTGCGATTTCGCATTGCGGGCCGTAGATCCGGCCCTCGGGCAGCGGCTTGGGGTTCTTCGATCCCTCCGGCGCCGGATCACCCTCCCTGGCGATGCGGCTGCGCACCTGCACACCGGAATTGAGCGGGTTGTCCACCTTCACCTCGAACTCGAGCTCGAAGTCCTTGAACGGGCCGAGCGCGAGAAAGGTGTTCGGGCTGCCCTCGGCGGTGGTGCCGGTGAGCACGCCGTTCTCCACCTTGTAAGTGGCGTATCCGCTGATGACCCGCCCGCCCTGCAGCGATCCATCGGCAAACCAATGCCGCCATTCCGGATCCGCGTCGCCGGCACGCAGGAGTGAAACGGCGGAGAGCGTGGCGGCGGCGAGGATGACAGACAGGCGGTTGTTCATGGTTTTTTCAGGAATTCGGAATCCAACAGGGTGCGGACCGGCCGACACCGGCCGCCTTGCGGACGGCACGGCGCGGGCGGGCGGGGCCCCGGCAGGAGCTGCGCATCAGCCGTTGAGCACCCAGCCGTCACGATACGTGCGGCCGAGGAACTGGTTGGCCTCGGGAAGATTGGTGACCTTGCCGGCAACGGGATCGTATTCGATCTTCGCGCCGGCACGGTAGGCCACCAGCCCGAGCAGCAACTGCTCGATCATGTTGGCGCTGTATTCGAAATCGCAGGAAGTCTTCAGCGCCGGGTTCTTGCAGGCATCGATCCACTCCTGCTGGAAATGGCCGACGGGCGGGAACTGCTCCTCTTTGCTACGAGGATTGTAGTAGGAAAAGTCCGCTTCACTGCCGAAGGGGATGAGCATGCGCGAGGTGAAATCCGCGACGAGGAAGCCCTTGGAGCCCTTGAAATACACGCCGTGGCCGATGGCATTGAGATCGACCGATGGTCTGGGCGAGCGCGGCATCAGGCCGCCCTGATACCAGCTGACGCGCAGCGGGCCGCGCCAGTCGTTGGCGGGAAACTGGAAGTGGGACTCGCACTCGACCGGGGTGACTTCCGGATTGAATGGCTCGCCCTTGGCCTCGGCGGAGGTTGGCAGGGTGGCGTCCACCGCATTCCACAGCAAGTCCATCGTGTGGCTGCCCATGTCGCCGATCTGGCCCGCACCCCAATCCCAGAACATGTTCCATCGCAGGCAGTTCGCGCCGGGGGCACCCTTGAAATAACCCGGGTTATACGGACGGTCCGGAGACGGCCCGAGCCACAAATCCCAGTGCAGCCCGGCGGGCGGGGCACCCTCAGCGGGCAGGTAGCCGGGGCGGCGGATCTTCCGGTTGCCCCACGCGGCGGCGGATTGCAAATCGCCGATGGCGCCGTCGAGGATCAGCTCGCGGATGCGGTCGAAGTTCGGATCCGCATGGCGCTGCATGCCGACCTGGGTGGCGAGTTTGCCTTTTTTATCGAGCCAGTTGGCGCGGACCGAGCGGGCCTCCTCGACGGTGATGGCAAGGGGTTTCTCGCAATAGACATGCAGGCCGCGGTTGAGCGCCCAATTGGAAATGAACGCGTGGTG
>JBIJBN010000223.1:0-3741 GCA_044345175.1 Luteolibacter sp. | reverse complement strand
GGAGTGGTGCTCATAATAAAAGGCCTGTCCCTTTGTTTTAAAAGGCCTGTCCCTTTGTTTTAAAGGCCTGTCCCTTTGTTTTAAAGGCCTGTACCTTTGTTTTCTTTAGTGAACCAGCTGGTGGCAGGGGTAGTTCGTCAAGGGCGGGATGCGGCCCAGGATTCAGGTGTGGGTTTGCTTGTTGACTGACATGGTGCGCGTGATCTTGGCGGTCATGCTGCTGCAGTGCTGCCAGAGGTGGCCGTGGTGGACATTGATCCGGGCAGACGCTGTAAAGCGGAAAGGTCGCCGGCTTGAAATTCCGCCTGGGGATCCTGATCGCAAATGGGTGGAGCTGGAAGGCTCGGGAATTGCCCGTGGAGTGGGAGAGCGGCTGGGTGAGGTGCTCGGTTTTGGATCAAGCAAATCGACCGCAATGGCGCTGAAAATCACTCCAAATGTGTCTGGAATTGATGCTTCCAGCGGAATTCAAAGCATCTGGTTTCCATTCGCAAACCATTGATTTTGAATGGCTCCGGCGGTTGGGATCGAACCAACGACCTAGTGATTAACAGTCACCCGCTCTGCCGCTGAGCTACACCGGATGGAATGTCCTTGGACAGCGGGCGGACGATGGGATTGGCGGGCGCCGTGAGGCAAGGGAAAAATGGCGGGATGGATGGTTTTCCGATTTCCGGACTGGTGGCGGAGTTTCGTGTGTGCTGGCATGCCCGGGAGCCTGCCTTTCCAGCCATGCCGACCATCCTGTTCAGTTGTCAGAACGCGACATGCGCGGTTCCGGAGACGTATCGCAGTCTTTTTGAGGGGGCGGAAGGAGCGTTGGCATCAACAGACGGTTGGGAGCCCGGGGCGCTGAATCTGGCGCAGGCATTTGCCATGAGGTTCGGCACGCCGCTGGTGCATGGCGACGTCACGCGGCTGCTGATTGATCTATCGAAGGATGATGATGCCCGGTGGAGTCGTTTTTCGTCGGTGTTGCCGGAGGCCGTGCGCGAAAAGATCGCGGATCGTCATGCGCGGCCGTATCGCACGCAGCTGGCGCAGCGCATTGCAGAGGACCTGCGGAGGCATGCGATGGTGGTTCACGTGATGGTGCATACTTCGCCGGACATCCATGGGCGGGTGTTGCTGGAGACGCCGGCTGGAGCGGCGCTGGCGGAGGCGGCCGCCGCGTCATGGGTGGAGCGGCTGCGGAAAGCCGACTTGGATGCCTCGCATCTGCGTGGGGTGCAAGCCAGTGCGTTGGAGGAATTCGTGAGCGAGGGGGGTCCGGTGGAGCGATACGGCCAACTCCGTCTTACGGTGGCCCAAGGATATTTTCTCGAGGGTGTTCCATGGCGTTGGCAGACCGTGAAGGGTGTATTGCTGGATTCGCTGGAGCGTATGCTGGCGGAGTTGCGGCCGCTCAGCGTCCCAGGATCCCCCGTGATTGCTCCAGACTGAGCGAGCGCTGCTGGGGCCAATCGATGATCTCCGGTTGTTGGAAGACGCTGCGGCGGATTCCGGTTTCGGCATCCTCGGGTTTGGCGATGCGCTGGCGTGAGGATTCCCGGGCGGCCAATGTTGCACGGGTGGTGGTTTGGTAGGGTGCCGGGAGGGATGCGGCGTCCCCCGATTCGCGGGCGGTCATGCCGCCCCATCCGGAATTGCTTTTGAAGCGGCTGCCGTCCGTATTGCCCGCATAGGACTGGCGCTCCCGGGATTTGGTGCCTTGCCAGGTTTCTTTTGGGTAGTCAGCGGTTTGATAAGTGTCTTTGTCGATGCTGCCTTTGAAATAAGGGGACGCGCCCGTGGTCTCGAAGGAGCTGCGTTTGTTGGTCCTGGGCACCCAGTTTCCCGAGGCGTCCTGAGTGTAGCCGTTGTTCTCGCTGAGCCGCTGGCTGAGCGGTTTGTAGGTCTGCTCGGAGGTGGCGGTGCCGGAAGGCTCGGGTGCGCAGGAGGCGGCGAGCATGGCGGCGAGAAGCGCGGGCGTGCGGCGGCTCATTGGTTTGAAAGTTTTTTTTCAAGCGCCGGATCGGGCAGGGCGCCGCGTTCGAGTGCCTTTTGATAATATTCCCGGGCGTCCTCGATGCGGCGGTCGCGCGAGCAGAGCAGTGCGAGGTTGTAATACGGCTCGCTGGGCATGGGGTCGGCGTTGATGGCGGCCTTGAAGCGGGACTCCGCCTCGCCGGAGCGCCCGAGGCGGTAGCAGAGCGTGGCGAGCAGGATCTGGCTTTTCGCGTCGGTGGGTGAGAGTTCGACCGCCTGGCGCACCGCCTGTTCTGCGGCGGGCAGGTCGCCGAGTTTCATGAGTGAGAATCCGAGCATGCGGTGGGCGTATGCGTTCGAGGAATCCAGTTCCACGGCGCGGCGGAAGGCGTCAGCGGCGGTTTCCGGTTCGTCGAGGCGGAGGTGGACGACGCCGAGTTTGCAGAGTGAGGGGGTGTGGCCCGGGTGTTGGTCGAGAATCATCTGATAGAGTTCGCGGGCCGGCACCATCCTGCCTGCGACGAATGATTTCTCCGCGGTGCGTTCGAACACGGCGATGTCGCGGTTCAGTTCGGAGGTGGCGATGCCGACGCTGGTCCGGTCGCGGGCGAAGGGTGAGACAAACTCACCGTCCACCTGGCGGTCCGCGATGAGTTTCTGTTCCTCCGGGGAGAGTGCGATTTCCTGGGCGTTGAAGAGTTCGATCGCCTGGGCGAGGCGTTCGTCGTTGGCGCCGAGTTCCCTTGCGGCGTCGATGAGGAGTTCGCGGGCCTGGCGGCGGCGTTCCTGGACGCGGAGCTGGCGGCGGATGATGTCCTTGAGCAGTTCGATTTCGGCGGGGTCTGCCGCGACCTGGCCTGCGGCGAGCGCCTGTTCCTCGTTTTTGAGGCGGTTTTCGAGGTCGGCGAGGCGGCGGTCCTGTTCGCGTTTTTCCTGGTGGAGGTGATTGATCTGGGATTTGGCGATGGCGAGGTCGCGCAGGGCTTCGGTGTAGGCGTCCTTGTCGGCGTTGCTTTCGCGGAACAGGCGGTCGACTTTTTCGTTGGCTTCGCGGAGGTTTTTGGCGAGGGCCATGTTCTGTTCGATGAGGTCCTGGATGCGGCCGGCTTCGTTGAGTTTGAGCAGGGCGGCCATTTGGTCGCGTTCCTGGAGCAGCGAGTCGCGTTCATCGCGCAGCTGGGCGTAGGCATCCCTGCTTTCGCGCAGTTCGGTCATGAGTCCGGCGATGCGTTCGTTGGCTTTTTCGAGTTGGTCGTTTTTGTGCTTCAGTTCGCGTTCGAGGGCGTCGAGCTGGCGGCGTTGTCCGGCGACCACGGAGTTGGCGACCTGTCGTTCGGTTTTCAGGTCGCGTTCGAGATCGGCTTGTTTCTGGCGCATCACCTTGAGATCCGCCTGCAGGGTGTTGATGCCTGCGATGGCTTCGGTGTGGGCGCCACGGCTTTGGGTGAGGGCCATGGCCATGGCGGCGCGTTCCTGTTCGAGGGTTTCGATGCGGTGGTTGAGTGCGGCCATTTCGCTTTCGACCGGTGCGGCCATCAGTCGCGCTCGGAGGGCTTGTGCGGTTGTTTCGGCTTCGCGCAACCGGGCCTGCAATTCGTCGCGCTGGCGTCTGAGGTCGTTGACGCGTGAGGTGTTGCGCGCGTTTTCGCGGTTTTCGGTTTCGTTGAGCCGGGCCTGCAGTTGGTCGCGCTGGCGTGTGAGTTCATCGACGCGTTTGGCGTCGTCCGGGTTTTCGCGGTTTTCGGTTTGGCGGAGACGTGCGTCGAGTTCGTC
>JBIJBN010000222.1:0-3744 GCA_044345175.1 Luteolibacter sp. | reverse complement strand
ATTCGCGGAGGGTGATGAAAAGCCGGCCAACGTGCTTGATGCCGCGGCGCTCGGCGCGGCCACCGGGCTCAAGCTGGCACTCAACGTGGGTGCCATGCTGCTCGCCTTCATCGGCCTGATCGCCCTGCTCAACCTGATGCTGGGCGGCATCGGCGGCTGGTTCGGCATGCGGGAGCTCAGCCTGCAGTGGATCCTCGGCTGGTTGTTCGCGCCGCTGGCATGGCTGGCGGGCGTGCCGGTGGACGAGATCCGCCAGGGCGGCAGCCTGATCGGCCAGAAAATCGTGCTCAACGAGTTCGTCGCCTATGTCGAGCTCACCCGCGCGCAGGAGGCGATGTCGGTGAAAGCCCGCGCGATCTGCTCGGTGGCGTTGTGCGGTTTCGCCAACCTCTCGTCGATCGCGATTCTGTTAGGCGGACTGGGAGGGCTGGCGCCGAACCGTCGGCGCGAGATCGCGCGGCTGGGCCTGAAGGCGGTGGCGGCGGGCACGCTGTCGAACCTGACCAGCGCGGCGATTGTGGGGATGTTCGTATCTTGAGTGCATTCAGAGCGGCCGCGCGTAGGTGTCGCAGCGCTTGTGCCACCCTTGTTCCCAGCGTTTCTCGCCGCGGGCCGGCGGCGAGTTGGCGATGCGGCGTGAAAGCACGCGTTTTGCGGCGGCAGCGAATTCGCTGGCGGCGGCCGGGCCGGAGCCGGTGGGTTTCATTTCACCGAGCACCTGCATCAGCCCCCAGCCGCGGCCCTGGTAGCGTTCCGCGGGGTTGGTGCCCTCGCCCTTGAAGTTCACATAATCGATGAGCGCGTAGGTCCCCTGCGGCGTGGATGCCACCTTGTGGTAGTTCGCCTCGATGCGGGCGCGCTCGCTGCGCGGCGCGGCGGCGAGGATTTTCGGCAGGGCGGCGCGCGAGCGGGCGATGATGAAATCCGTCTGGACCGGCACGTTGGCGGCCAGCCAGCGGCGCAGCGACGCGAGACGCGGGCCGTTGAAGTCCTTTTGGAATTCCGCCTTGGTTCGCCACGGGCTGTGGCGTTCGAGCGCCACCGCGGGCGGGCGGGTGCCGCGCGATGCGGCGTAGGCGGCGAAGCGCGGCCAGCTTTCATCGAAGCGGCCCTTGAAGCCCGCGGGATACCAGATGAAGTGGCCGATCCCGAGAGAGGGAAACTCCTCGCCGGCATTCCATGTCGTGAGACCGGACACGCTGCCGGCGCACTCGTTCTGCCAGATTTTCCGGCCGATGAGCGCTTTTTGCGCGGATGTGAGCTCCGCGGCACCCGGACCGGCGGTGAGAAGAAGAGATGCGATGGCGGCAAAACAGGCGTGCGGCATGCGGACAAGCTAGCCGGCTGCGCGCCGCCACCGCAAGCGCGGGCGGACGCGGGTACGGGCACGGGCACGGCCGGATCCGGGAGGCGGGGGTGCCCCGGAGGGGGCATTTTCCTCAAATTCGGCCGGCGGCATCGCAGATTAGGCTTGTCAGATCGGCGGATTTTTGGTTTCACCACCGGCCCGGCAGTGGTTTCCGGGGTCATCTGCACACCATCTGTTTTGAGCGAAAAGCAACCGCAGCAGCTTCCTGAAAACGTGATCCCGTTCGAGGAAGCGAAGCCGTTTTCGCGATTTCCCGGTTCCCCTATGAAAAGCGATCTTCTCGACAAGGCCTCTGAAATCGTCACTGATCCGCTGGTCCTGATCAACCTGGTTTCCCAGCGCGTGCGCCAGCTGAACAGCGGCCGCTCACCCCTCGTCCCCACGCGCCCGAGCATGGGCGTGGCGGACATCGCCCTCACCGAGATCATCGAGGGCAAGATCAAGCGGGTCGAGAAGGCGGAGGCCTGATGCCGCCCCGTCACGGCCGCCCAGCGACGCCATGAGCGCGGACATCGCCACCAACCGCAAGGCCGGCCGCGATTTCCACATTCTCGACAAGGTCGAGGCCGGCGTCGAGCTGAAGGGCACCGAGGTGAAATCGATCCGGGCCGGCAAGGTGAATGTTTCCGATGCGTTCGCGCGCGTGGAGGGCAGGCAGGTGTTTCTTTACGGGTGCGACATCCAGCCGTGGCAGACTGCGGGCGAATGGTTCCAGCACGCATCCAAGCGCCCGCGGCGGCTGTTGCTGCACAAGCGCGAAATCCTCAAGCTGGCATCCGCCACCGCCATCAAGGGCTGCACGCTGCCGCTGCTGCGCATGTATTGGAAAAACCGGCGGGTGAAGGTGGAGATCGGCGTCGGCAAGGGCAAGACCCACTCGGACCAGCGCCAGGACCTGAAAAAATCCGTCGAGCTGCGCGAGGCGCAGCGCGAGATGGCCCGCTTCAACCGCCGCTGATTTTTTCTAACAGGAATGGCGGGGCCGCCGCGTCAGGGTTCCGGTGCCACTGGCGGCCGTGAGATGACCGCGCCGCGTTCCGGGGTGGCGCGTCCGGGGGTGGTGGCGGACGTCCGGAGTTCGCCCTCGCCGGGCAGCGTGAGCATTTCCGGCAGGCGGATGCCATCGTCCGCCGGAGCGCTGGCCTCGGGTTCCTGCATGGCGGCGGGTTTGGGTTTTGCACGGACGGGCGCCGGCGGCTCGGCCACCACCTCCGCCTTGGGTGCGGCGCAAGCCGCCAGCGCGAGGAGCGGCGCAAGGCGCAGAAGGCGGGCGGCGTGGGGATGGATCAGCGCGGGCACGATGCTTGAGAAAAGCCCGTCCGGGCGCGGCGCGCAAGACTCTTCAGGAGGGCGGTGTGGCGGCTACAGCCCACGCCGGCCCTGCATCGCACGCATCAGCGTGAGCTCGTCTGCATGCTCAAGGCCGCCACCCGCGGGCAGGCCTTGGGCGATGCGCGTGAGGCGCAGCTTGCGGCCGCGCAGCAGGTCGGCCAGGTAGTTGGCGGTCGCCTCGCCCTCGACATCGGAGCCGAGCGCGAGGATCACTTCGATTTCCCCTTCCGGCTGGTTGTCGAGGCGCCGCAGCAGATCCGGGATGCGCAGGTCATCCGGTGAGACGCGGTCGAGCGGCGAGAGTTTGCCACCCAGACAATGATATCTTCCCCGGAACGCGCCGGAGCGCTCCAAGGGCAGCACATCGGTCGCTTGTTCGACGACACAGAGCATCAGGTCGTCGCGCCCCGGATCATCACACAACGCGCATCCGTCCGCCGTGGCGAAAAACCCGCACACGGGACACGGGCGCACGAGATCGCGGGCCACCTGCAATGCGGAAGCCAGCGCGCCGGGATCCGCTTTCGGGTTTTGCAGCAACCAGACGGCGACGCGCTCGGCACTGCGCGGACCGATGCCGGGCAGGCGTCTGAGCTCGCCGATCAACTGCCTCACCGGCTCTGGGAAATCCGCGGCTTTCATGGGCGGGTGCGGCCGTCGCGCTTCGCGCGGGGAGCCGGTTTTTCCCGCTCCCCGCCGGTGAGCATCGCGATTTCCCGGTGGTTCAGGATGGCGAAGCGTCCGGGCTCGAGATCACCGAGCCAGAGTCCGCCGATGCGGACGCGCAGCAACCTGGCAACCTGATAGCCGAGTGCCTCGAACATCACGCGGATCTGCCGTTTCGCACCGTGATCCAGGACCACCTTGATGCGCCGCGGCGAAAGCCGCTCGATCAAGCGCGCCTTGAGCTTGCCCTCGGGGGTGTGCACCCCTTCGAGAAAGCGGTCGAGATCGGCATTCTCGAACGCCTGGTCCGCGGTGACCAGGTATTCCTTTTCCACCGACTTGGACGGATGCATCAGGCGCTGGGAGAGGTCGCCGTC
>JBIJBN010000027.1:0-12422 GCA_044345175.1 Luteolibacter sp. | reverse complement strand
TACTTCGAGCTCTTCACACGCGGCGAGGGAAACTACACCGAGCAGGACGTCCGCGAGGCCGCCCGCGCCTTCACCGGATATCTGATGGACCGCCGGACGATGCATTCGTTCCACAGCCGCAGGCTCTGGGACGAGACACCCAAAACCATTCTGGGCAAAACCGGACCCTTCAACGGCAGCGATGTGATCGGCCTGATTCTCGACAACCCGGCCAGCGCCCGCTTCATCGCACGCAAGATCTGGGAGTTCTTCGTTTACGAGCGCCCGTCCGATGCCGCCATCACCGCGCTTGCCGGGGTCTTGATCAAGGCGGACCACGGGATCGCGCCGCTGCTCAGGGAGATTTTCCTTTCCCGCGAGTTTTATGCGGAATCCTCGATGCGCACCCAGATCAAGTGCCCAGTGCAGTTCCTCGTGCAGATGCTCAAGCAGTTGGAAATCACCACGCCGCCCGAGGCGTTCCCGCTCATCGGCCAACAACAACTCGGACAATCCCTGTTCATGCCGCCCAATGTCGCTGGCTGGGACTGGGGCCAGGCATGGATCAACACGAACACCCTGCTCTCCCGCTACAACCTCGCCGGCTTCCTGACCAAGGGCTCGGAGGAAAACGGCATCCGCACCGAAAGGATCCGCACTCCGGGCATGGCACCCGCACCGCGCGCCATGGACACCGGATGGACCGGCCCGGACTACGGGAAAATCGCCCCGCGCCCGCTGCGTGAAAACCCGCCGGAGCTCGTCGACTCGCTCGTGTTCCGTTTTTTCCAGGGACCGGTCCCCGACAAGGCGCGCCAATCGTTCGTGGACTACGCCACCGCCAAGAAGGGTGTGATCTTCACCGACAAGGAGACCGCCGAGTTGTGCCACCTGATGCTCAGCACACCCTACTACCAGCTTTGCTGACCCGCATTCCGCCACCACCAGCCCCACACCACGCCCCAAGCCCATGAAAACCCGCCGTGAATTCCTCCGCTCCACCGTCCTCGGCGCATCCGCCTCATGGACAGTGCCGGTGTTTGTCGAGCGCACCTTCGGCCAGCTCCACGACTCAACCCGCGATCTCGCCATCCAGCCGGTCACCGGCAGGGATGACACCATCCTCGTGGTGCTCCAGCTCGCCGGCGGCAATGACGGACTCAACACACTGGCACCTTATGCCGACGATGCCTACCACAGGCTCCGCCCGCGGCTTGCCAAAAAGGAAAAGGACATCATCCGACTCTCGGACTACGTCGGCCTCAACGCCTCGATGCCTTTCCTCGGCTCGATGTTCCACCAGGGACAGTTGGGCATCATCCAGGGCGTCGGCTATCCGAATCCCAACCGCTCGCATTTCGTATCCACCTCCATCTGGGAAACCGCGGACACCCGCAACCGCTCCGCCACCGGCTGGCTCGGCCGCTACTTCGACAACGCCTGCCCCGGCAACGACCCCACCGTCGGCATCAGCTTCAACAAAACCCAGCCGGAAAGCTTCGGCGCCGCCAAAAACCCGGGCATCTGCCTCAATACCCCGGAACTCTACCGCTGGATCCACGGCGGCGGCGAACAGGCGCGCGCCGAGGAGTTTTTCGCCGAACTCAACCAGCCGCAGGATCCCGACGAGCCGACCACCGGGGCCTCGATCGACATGCCGGCCGGTGGCAGGCACGGCGGCATCGCCGGCGAAACAAACCTCGCCTTCCTCGAACGCGTCGCCCTTGATGCCAGGGTTTCCTCCTCGAAAATCCTCGAACTCGCCGCCAGACACAAAAGCCGCGTCCCGTATGACGGCTCGCCGCTCGCACGCAACCTCAACCTGGTCTCACGCATGATCGCAGGCGGCATGCCCACCCGCGTCTACTACGTCAGCCACGGCGGATTCGATACCCACAACCAGCAGGCAAACGCTCACGACCGGCTGTTAGGCCAGCTCGACTCCGCCCTGAAGTCGTTCTTCACCGACCTGAAGGAGCAGGGCAACGACCGGCGCGTGGTCCTGATGACCTTTTCCGAATTCGGCCGCCGTGTGGCGGAAAACGCCAGCGCCGGCACCGACCACGGCAAGGCTTCGTGCCTGTTTGTGGCGGGCCCGGCGGTCAAGGGCGGCCTCCACGGCAGCCATCCAAGCCTCACCGGACTGGCGGATGGCGACCTCGAACACACGGTGGATTTCCGCAGTGTCTACGGCAGCCTGTTGGGCGACTGGCTGCGCGCCCCGGACCTCAGGCGCATCCTCGGCGCGGACTATCCGAAAATGCGCCTCATCGGGTGAATGCCCCGGGCCGGCGGAATCCCCCGCCGCCAATGCATCATCTCACAGGCTTTTCGCGATGTCGTCCGCCAGCCGCGAGAGCAGTCTCGATTGCGCAGCGACGAGCTCCCGGTAGCCATCGCCCTGCAGTGGCTCGCGCCCGGTGAAGGTGCGCGATGCCACCAGCCTGCGGTCAGGCAGCGCGTAGGCGCGCCAGCCGGCCTCGATCACGGCATGACCGTCGGCCGCACCATGGAACTGGCGGATGTCCAGCGTGACCTGATGACGCAATCCCTCGTCGCGCTGCCATGGCCAGGTGCGGATATTTCCCGTCCGCAGCCGGCGGCCGAGATTGGCGGCGGTGACCCGTGCGACCGATGCCGCAAGGTCGCCGGCCCAGCGGTGGTCCTCGGCGATCCCCAGCTGGTTTTCACCTTCGGCGAGCACCAGGTTCGGACGGTCGATGTATTCCGCCAGGTTGACCGGACCCACGCCGATGCCGGCGCCGCCACCCGATGGCGCGGGACCGTCGGACGTGAGGAGATAAAACGATCTCGAACCGCCGCAAGCGGCAAGCATGAGAAAAACGGCAAGAAGTCGGAGTGCCCGGGTCATGAGGATTGGGAAATCAGCGCGGTGCCTTGGGTTTCGGGTTGCCCGAGGACTCACGGCCGAACAGCAGCGAGTTCGGTTTTTCATCAATCGTGGTGGCCACGGACTTCAACGAGCGCAATGAGGCGCGCAACTCGTCGAGCGTGCGCAGCAGGTCGCCATGCACCGCCCCTCCCGGCCCCACGCTTGCGATGGACTGTTCCAGCGTGGCAATGGACTCGCGCAGATCCCCGGGAAGCCCGCGGAACTCGGGATCCTCGAGCGTCTCGCGTGCCGCGGCCGCAGTCGCCTTGATCTCCTGGAGCGCGACCTTCGCCTCATCGGCCGCGGCGCTGATGCCGGCCACGGTTTTGTCGAGCGGCAGCCCCTGCAGCTTGTCGAGTATCGCCGTGATTTTCGCCTCAAGCTGGGCAAGCCCGGTGGAAATCGTCGGAATGGTCAGATACTCGCCCTCACTGCCCATCTCCGCGGGAACGGCGTCCTGATAGTAATCAAGATCCACATAAAGCGCGCCCGTGATCAAACTGCCGGTCTTGAGCGCCGCTCGCAGACCGTCGGTCACCGCCTGCCGGATGAACCCCGCATCCGGCCCGGCCGCACCCGGCGAGACCACCGGACGCATCAGGGCGGGATCCACCTCGATCAACACCGGAATCCTCGGATCGCCCGGAACCGGCACCAGATCGAAGGAAATCTCCGCGACCCGCCCGATCGTGATGCCGCGGAACTCGACCGGCGCGGTTTCCGCCAGACCCCGCACGGTCTGGTCGAACAACAACAGGAACTTCAACGACGGATTGAAGGCGGACTTGCGGGCCGCGTCCTCGTCGCGGAACAGCGCGAACTCCGCCCCATCCGGCGCGGGATCACCAGGCGGCTCGCCAGCTGGCACACCGAAGGTCACACCCCCCGACACCATCGCCTGGAATGACGGCGTGCGCACCTTGAAGCCATCCGCTCCCGCACTGATGTCAATGCCGCTGGTGTTCCAGAAGCGGGTGTTGCCCGTGACCAGGCCGCTGTATGCCTGCCCGATGAAGACGTTGTAGGTCACGCGCTGGCCGTCGTCCGAGAGTCGGCGGCTTTCGATACGGCCGACCTCGAGGCCGCGGAAATACACCGGCGCTCCCGCAGCAAGCGAGCCGGCCTGCTCGGCATTCAACACCAGGCGCCGCCCCGGCACGTTGCGGCTGGTGGCCGGCGGTGTTTCACGGCCCACGAACAAGCGCCACTTTTCCGCATCCGGCGGACCGGGGTCGAGTTCGATGTAAGCCCCGGTGATCAGGGTTTCCGCGCCGGAGAATTCAGTCACCGACAACCTCGGCTTAACCACCCAGAAGCGGGTGCCGCGGCGCAGCAGGCCTTCCGCATCCCGATCCAGCTCGAGATAAACCAACACCGACTTCAAATCATCGGCCAGTTTCACATCCCTGACGAGACCGACCCTCACCGAGCGGCAGCGCACTTCGGTGGTGCCCGCGGATATGCCGTCGGCAGTCTCGAAGCGGACGCGCGCCACCGGCCCTTGGGCCGCGAAATTCCGGTAAAGCAGCCAGATGCCCAACAGCAGCGCCACCACCGGAACCACCCACACGATGTTCCAACCACGCGCGCGGCGAACCACGGGTTTGGCGGCTGGGAGAGTGCTGGGATTGTCGCTCAAGGCTGTGGGTTGCTGGGATTGACGGAGGCGGCCGCCGCGTCCATCTCGTCAAGACGGTCCCACAGCAGGCGCGGGTCGAAGCGGCCCGCTGCAAACATGGTAAGCACGACCACCCCGGCGAATGCAAGCGCTCCCGGCCCGGGAAATATCGTCATGTAATTGCCCAGCTGCACCAGGGACACCAGGATGCCCACCACGAAAATGTCGATCATCGACCAGCGGCCGAGCCACTCGGTGAACCCGTAAATCCTGCCCAGCGCCGCAGGTGACGGCCGCGTCCTGCCTGTCGCGGCGGCACAAAGCCAGCTCAACGCGGCGATTTTCAAAAAGGGAATCAGGATCGATGCGGTGAAAATCACAATCGCGATCGGATAGGCCCCGCTGCGCCAAAATGTCAGCACCCCCTCGACAATCGTGCTGTTGGTCACCTCGCCGAGCTCGACAATGCGCATCACCGGCAGCAGGTGCGAGGGGATGTAAAGCGCCACCGCGGCCGCCATCAGCGCGAGCGTGCCCTCGATGCTGGCGGGCTTGCGCGCATGCAGCCGCGAGCCGCATCGCGGACAACGCCCGGATGCCTCCGGCGCCACCCTGCCGCAGGTGTGGCAGCCTGCCAGCCCGTGGTCGGCGGCCTTGGAGAACCGCGCGCTCATGAGCCGGCCACCTCCAGCCGGTCCCAGATTTCCTCACGGTCGATCCCGGCCACCGCGGCGGCCATGCACAACATCACCCCAGCGAATGCCCAGAAGCCGATCCCGAAATCGACGTCCGCCACCTTGGCAAGCTTCAGCAGGCTGACCAACACGCCCAACAGGAACACCTCTACCATGTTCCATGGCTCGCTGCGATACATCCACCTGGCCACCAGCGTGGCGGCCGGAGCGGCCCGACCGAACATCAGCGGCAGACACACGTGGATCATCCCGCCGGCCAGCACCAGCGGAGCGACAATCGTGAACAGGACCACCGCCGAGCCGAGAAGCGGCGCACCCTCGCGCATCAACGCGGTGGCCGCACCCGTCAGCGTGAGATGCCGACGCATGCCGGCCGCCTCCATCGTCAGGAACGGAAACGCATGCACCAGCACCATCAGCAGCAGGGCCGCCAGCGAAAAAGCCGAGGCACGCGCCAACGAGGCCGGCCGGTTCTGATAGAGCACGCCGCCGCAACGCGCGCAGTTCGCAGCCGTCCCCTCGTCCACCGGGTGGAACTCGTGAAGCGTGTCGCAATACCGGCAGGCCGAATGGCGCGGCGCGCCCCGCGGCCGCGGCCATGGCAGCATCGCACGCAGGGTCTTGAAACGCGCCGTTTTCATGATTCGCAAGACGCCACCACGCGCTGCGCCAGTCCGCCGAGCCCTTCCACGCCGCACTCCACGAAGTCGCCTGCCTGCAGGTAGCGTGGCGGCGACATGCCCATCGCCACACCGCCCGGAGTGCCCGTGGCCACCACATCGCCGGGCAGCAGCGTCATGAAGCGGCTGATGTAGCTGACAATCCGCCGCACCGGGAAAATCATGTCGCCGGTCCAGCTGTTCTGCCGCAGTTCTCCATTCACGCGGCACCACAACCGCAGCTTCTGCGGGTCGGAAACCTCGTCCGCAGTGCACAGCCACGGCCCCATCGGCGCGAAGCTGTCGGCACTCTTGCCCTTGGTCCACTGGCCACCCATTTCCTTCTGAAAGGCCCGCTCCGAGAAATCACAGAAAGTCGCATAGCCCGCCACATGATCGGGCGCCTCGCGCTCGTCAACGCACGATGCGGTGCGCCCGATCACCAGCGCGAGTTCCACCTCGTAGTCGAGTTTCATCGCCCCGCGCGGGATGACCACATCATCGCACGGGCCGCTCCACGCGCTGGTCGCCTTCAGGAAAAGCGTGGGCTCGGCGGGAATCCCCTCGCCGAGCTCCCGCGCGTGGTCGGGATAATTCCTTCCCACGCAGACAAGCTTCGACGGACGGTTCACCGGCGGACCAAGCCGCGCCCGCGGGTCCACCTCCACCCCGCCATGGCATCCATCCGCCACCCACTCGGCCAGCGCCTCCAAACCACCGGATGCGAAAAAACCCTCGTCGTAGTCATGAAACTCGCCGCTCGCATCCACCCGGCGGCCGTCGGCCAGCAACACCCCCGGCTCCTCGCGGCCCGCGTCGCCGAATCGGATCAGTTTCATCAGCGGCAATCTGGCACATCCGCCGGGCTTCAGGAACCCTAAAAAATCCAGCCGCCGCGCGCCCTCGGCGCGCCCACCGCCTCCCGGATGTTTTGCGGTGTTGTCGGCGGCGCGCCGCCCCCTATGATCCGCCCGAAGCAGCAGACCGTGGCCCAGATCCCCAAGGAAAACATCGAACAGGTCCTCAGCGCGACGGATATCGTCGAGCTGGTCCAGTCGTATCTGCCGCTCAAGCGCGCGGGCTCGCAATACCGCGCGAACTGCCCGTTCCACAACGAAAAGACCCCCTCGTTCTATGTCAATCCGGCGCGCCAGTCGTTCCATTGCTTCGGCTGCGGCAAAGGCGGGGACGCGATCTCCTTCGTCCGCGATTACGAGAACCTGCCTTTCATGGAAGCGGTGCGCAAACTCGCCAGCCGCGCCGGTGTGCCGCTCCGCGAGGAGGAGGACGACCCGGGCGCCGCGCGCACCCGCCGCAGCAAAGGCCGCCTGCTCGACCTCCACCGCGAGACCGCCGGATTCCTCCACCAGTTGCTCCTCGATGCCCCGGAAGCGGCGCACGCCAGACAATACCTGAAGTCGCGCGGCTTCTCCCGCGACACGGCCGCCGGCTGGACAATCGGCTGGATGCCGGAGGACACGCGGACATTCCTCGACTGGGCGCGCGCGCGCGGATTCACCGGCCGCGAACTGGTGGACTCGGGAATCTGTTATCTCCGCGAGGACGGCAATGCCGCATCCGGCATCCGCGTGCGCTTCCGCGACCGCCTCATGTTTCCCATCCGCAACGAAATCGGCGATGTCATCGCCTTCAGCGGCCGCCAACTGCGAGAGGACCCCAACAGCGGCAAATATGTCAATTCACCCGAAACATTCATCTTCCGCAAATCAAGCGTGCTGTTCGCGCTCGACCGCGCGAAAAAGGCAATCCTGCGCGAAAAAACCGCCCTGCTCTGCGAGGGCCAGCTCGATGTGATCTCATGCCATGATCTCGGCATCGACCACGCGCTCGCGCCGCTCGGCACCGCATTCACCGGGCAACACGCCAAACTGCTGCGCAGATACACCCGCCATGTGACGGTTTGTTATGATGCCGACCGCGCCGGACTCGCCGCCACCGAGCGGGTCTTCCGCGAACTCGCTCCCGAGGGACTGGACGTGCGCGTGGTCCGCATGCCAGAGGGCGACGACCCGGACACCTTCCTCAAAAACCACGGTGTGGAGGCCTTCCGCGCGTTGCTTGCGTCGGCACCCGACTTCTTCGACTTCAAACTCGCCCGGGCCCGCGACGACGGCGCCCTCGACACCGCCTCCGGCCGGGCCGCACTGCTCGCCGACTGCGCCGGCATGCTCTCGCTGATGAGCGACTTCGCCGCGCTCGAAAACCAGATCAACGTGGTCGCCTCACGTCTTCAGACATCCGCCACCGAACTGCGGCGCGAAATCAGGAAAATCCGCTCCAGACCCGGGCAAGGCCGGCGCGTGCGCGAGGAATCCGCCGACGATGCGCCGCCCGCTGCGGGGCCCGCCCCGGTGCACCGCATCGTCGGCTTCCTGTGCCACCTCGCACTCACTTCCGCACCCGCCCAACACCTGTTAGGCGAACAGTTTGAAACCCTGCACGAGGCGTCCCACTGGCTGGAGGGCATCCCATTGCTCGAAGCCATCCTCGCCGCCGCACCGGATCCATCCTCCAGTGCCTCGGTCAACGCGTTTCTCGGCAGCCTGCCAGAACCCGAACGCCTGGCCCTGCTCCGCGATACCATGCTGGAAGGCGCCCCATTGGATGGCATGCTCGCCGCAGAGCACGCCCTGGAGCGCTTGTCCGCCACCGTCCTGCAGCGCCGCGATGCCGCAATCAAGGCCGCCCTCAAGGAGCCGGGACTCGCGCCCGAGCGCATGATCGAACTGCTGGAGCAGGCCAAGGAGATCAGCGGACTCATGCGCGGCATCGGCCAGCGCTCGGAGTTCGACGACGAGCTGCCCGCCTCCACCTTCCGCCCGAAACCGCGCGAATGGAAACAACAACCCGACCGCCGGCCGGGCGGCGCGTGATTCAAAAGAATCCTCCGCCCATGTGACGGAATCGCCACAAAATCGGGCGCGCTTGATCGCCACATCCGCTTATCCCTGCGAGTGGAAATCACCGTGGTTTCCACACCTCCATGAAAATCGACATCGTGACGGACACGTTCCCGCCGGATGTGAACGGGGTGGCGATGACCCTCGGCCGGCTGGTGGACGGCCTGCGCCGCCGTGGCCACCGTGTGCACGTGATCCACACCGGCGAATCCGCCAGCCCCGGGGAAACCCGCGCCGCCGCAGTGCCCCTGCCGGGATACCCGGAAGTGCGCGTCGGCCTGCCAAGACCTTTCGAACTGCGCGCACGCTGGATGAGAAAACGCCCGCACGCGATCTACGTCGCAACCGAAAGCCCGCTCGGAAAATCCGCACTCAAGGCGGCCAACGCACTGGGCATCCCCGTGGCCACCGGATTCCACACGAATTTCCACCAATACCTCGAACCCTACGGCGTGCCGGGCCTGCAACCGGCGGCCATGAGGTATCTCAGGAACTTCCACCAGCGCGCCCACTGCACACTCACCCCGTCACGCGAAATGCGCGACCGCCTCACCGCAGGCGGCCTGCAAAACGTCCGACTGCTCGGCCGCGGCGTGGACACGCATTTGTTCTCACCCGCGCGACGCTGCGAATCGCTGCGCGCCGACTGGGGCGCGCGCCCCGCCACCCCGGTGGCACTCATGGTCGGCCGCATCGCCCCGGAAAAAAACCTCGATCTCGGCATCGCCACCTTCGAACGCATGCGCGAGGCCATCCCGGACACCCGCTGCGTGGTGGTGGGCGACGGACCGCTGCGCGCCAAACTCGCGGAGCGCCACCCGTGGGTGCGCTTCACCGGCGTGCTCACCGGCGCGGAGCTCGCGCGCCATTACGCCTCGGCGGATGTGCTGCTTTTCCCCAGCGAGACCGAAACCTTCGGCAACGTGCTGTTGGAAGCCATGGCCAGCGGACTCGCCACGGTGAGCTTCGATTACGCCGCCGCCGCACTCCACGTCCGCTGTGGCGAAAATGGCTACAAGGCCGCCACCGGAGATGCCGCCGGATTCACACGCCAGGCATTGCGGGCGGGCAGCCTCCGCCCGGATGACCCGCTGCGGCAGGCCGCATCCCTGTCCGCCGCGTCACTCGGGTGGGACCCGGTGGTGGACGAATTCGAGAACAGCCTCGCCGGAATCGCCGGATTGCCGTCCCCGCGCCCGGCATCCAAACCGGCCAAACGCCCGCAACTCTCATGCAACACGGTCTTCCTCTCGGACATCCACCTCGGCACCCCGGACAGCAAGGCGGACGAGGTGGTCGATTTCCTCAAACACATCCGCTGCCGCAAACTGGTGCTCAACGGCGACATCATCGACGGCTGGGCGCTGCGCCGCGGCGGACGCTGGTCGTCGCGCCACAGCCGCGTGATCCGCAAGATCATCAAACTCACCGAACGCGACCGCACCGAGGTCGTCTACCTGCGGGGAAACCACGACGAGATCCTCGAACGCTTCATGCCGATGGCCTTCGGCCGCATCCGCCTGGCGCGGGAACTCGTCCATGAGACCGCCTCCGGAAAAAGATATCTCATCGTGCATGGCGACGGATTCGACAGCATCTCCACCAACCACAGGTGGCTGGCCGTGCTCGGAGCCGTGGGCTACGACTCGCTGCTGCGCGTCAACCGCATCTACAACCGCTGGCGCGCCCTGCGCGGCAGGGAATACCACTCCATCAGCAAACAGGTGAAGGCGCGCGTCAAATCCGCGGTCGGCTTCGTGGACCGCTACGAGGAACTGCTCCAGCAACTCGCACGCCACCGGAAATGCGACGGCATCATCTGCGGCCACATCCACACGCCGCAGGACCGCAACGTGGGCGGCATCCACTACCTCAACTCGGGCGACTGGGTGGAAAGCCTCACCGCGGTCATCGAACACCTCGACGGCCGGCTCGAACTCGTCCACTACCGGGAGTTCCTCGCCCGCCTGCGGGGACAGGCGGATGCAACCGATCGTCAACCCGCCGCGGCGGGATGCGGCGGATCCTGAGACCGCTGCGGCCGTGCTGCGCCGGCAGCGGCCAGCCACTCAGAATGATGCCTTCACCCCGCTGTGCCAGATCCAGGCCTCGGTGTTGAAAGCACCGCCCGCCTCGTCCTTGAGAATGACGTTTTCAAGCCCGAGCATCAGCACCAGCCGCTCGCGGTAGGCATGGGCGTTCGCACCGAGATAGAACGAGTGGTATTCATCGCCGATGAAAAACGGCGAGCTGTCGAACCACGGATCCGCGGACGCACCCATGGTGGTGACCAGCGCGCCGGGATCATCGCTGCCGGCATAGTGGTAGCGGCCTACCAGTTTCAACCATCCCGGCACCGCCCACCATGAGGGCGCCATGGTGAGGCCCCATGCGGTGGTGTCCCCCTTGCCGACCATGAAATCACCAAGAAACGAAAAACGCTCCTGCTCCATGGTGAAGCCAGTGGAAAACAAATGCCTGAAGGCGGGGTTGGCGGCGACCAACTGGTTCCCGTTCGCCGAACGGCGTCCGGCAACATTGTAGCGCGGCTGGCTGCCGGAGTTCCCGGTGTCGAAGTTGTGCAGGTAATCGAGGTGCCAGTGCGTGCGGGTGATGGCTTCCCCCTCCTTGGAGACAAAACTGCGGCCGAGGTTGAGTGCGAGGATGCCATCCCCGCGGAGCGACGGGACATACGGATCCGAGTCGGCCGAAAACCAGCCGGCACCATAGTCCCAATCGCCGCGCCGGTAATCAAGCCGCGCACCCAGCGTGCTGTGCGGTGCCAGCATGTTCACCAGCATCGCGCGGTCCGGATAAGGCGAGTATTCGGGCTCCTGGCGGTATTCGGCGGTGAAATGCGGCCGGAACTTGCCATAGGTGACGCCGGCGTCCTTGAGGTATTCGGTGCGCGCGCTGAGCCGTTCAATGCCACTGTGGCTGGCATCGCCCGCGAACTCGCCGATTGCCTCGATATCGGTATTGCGGAAGGCGCGGATGCGCGCCCCGAGCCGCGCGCGCCGCGTGCGGCTGGAGTCGAGATCGGTGTTCTGCGCCGGAGTGGCGCCCACGGCCTCGACCTCGGCCTTGCCGAAGGACGCCTGCCAGTCGAAAAAACCCGCCATGGCGACATGCTGGATCCAGGGGTCGGATGGATTCTCAAACAGGACAACCCGCGCCCACACCGGATCGAGCATGCGCGTCTGCCATTCCGGCCAGACAGGATCCGGATAGACAAGGTCCGCACCCGGCGTGGTGTTGGCACCGGCAGGTGGCGCAGGTGCCTGCACCGGAGCCGGATCGGCCTCGAGAATGTCAAGCGCCTCGTTGGCGCGGGCCAGCGAGACCATGGCGATGACAAGCAATGAATGGATGGTTTTCATGATTCGGACGGTTGATGATTCGTGGCTACTTGCGGTCCTCCACCCTGTCCGCAGCACGGCGGACACGACCGAGGTATTGTTCCAGACTTTCGCTTTTCTTCAGATTGAGTGCGGCCTGGAGATGGACGAGCGCCTCCGCATAACGGCGCTCGCGCACCAGCATCTGGCCAAGCGCCAGATTCGCGGGATATGCGGCGCTGTCGACCCGGGAGGCGAGCTGGTAGTTCGTCCGCGCATCAGCCACAAGGGCCGCGCGTTTTTGCTCATCGGCCTGGTC
>JBIJBN010000221.1:0-3761 GCA_044345175.1 Luteolibacter sp. | reverse complement strand
GCAAAGGCACTCAGCGCCGCCAACGTCGACCGCCTCAAACTGTCAGACGGCAGCGAGGCGGACTGGCGCAACGACCTCGCGGTCAAAATCCTCTCCTCACAGCGCGGGGACGGGTCATGGGTCAATTCAAACGGCCGCTGGATGGAGTCCAACCCGGTGCTGGTCACCGCTTACACGGTGCTGTCGTTGATCCAGATCCACGACTCGCTTCCGGACTAGCCCGCGCCCGCCCGGGCACAGGCTCCGGCGGACTTGCGGAGCGCACGGTTTCAGGCTATCCATCCTGCCGGTCACCCTCACACCCGATCCGACAACCATGAGCCAATCATCCCCGAACATCACCGCATACCTCAAAACCTTCTGCGGCTGGAGCGAAGGCGTCCGCGCCATCATGCGCAAATACAACCTCCAATACGAGGAGAAGGATATCATCAAGAACCCGGCTTTCCGCTGGGAAATGGAACAGCGCAGCGGCCAACCGCTCTCACCTTGCGTCGAAATCGACGGCCACATGCTCGCCGATGTCAGCGGCGAGGAAGTCGAAACATGGATGGTCGCCAACGGCTACCTGCAGGCGAGCACGGACGAACCCGATGCCCCGATCAACTCATCCTGCACGGATGAACAGCACGAGGCCATGGCTCTCGGCAGACTGCCCGTGCCGGGAAGCATCAAATTCATCCAGTGACCCGCGAACCGGCGGAAACGCCGGATTTTTCAGACAAACGCGCCTCACCGGGGCATTAATCCACTGAATGATGGAATCGCCCGCGACGGCATGGAAACAATGGCTGGCCGAAAACGGCCCGCGCCTGTTGTTGTTCGCCCGCGGCTGGAGCCAATGCCGCGAGGACGCGGAGGATCTGGTGCAGGATGCCATCCTGCGCATGTGGCACCACCAGGCTGGCAAAGGCCACACCCCGCCGGACCTGCCGCTGGTCTTCTCCACCATCCGTTTCTGCGGACTCAACCACCACCGCAGCGAAAAACGCCGCCGCAAGCGCGAGGAGTCCGTGATCTACCTCAACGACTTCCGCGACGTGTGGCTTGATCCGCTGGTCGGGGATGATGAGGAGGCGCTCAAGCTGCGGGATGCCGTGCAGCGGCTCAGCCCGAAACTGCGCGAGGTGGTGGTCATGAAATTCTGGGGCGGACTGACGTTTCACCAGATCTCGGAAACCCTCGCCATTTCACCGAACACGGCCGCCTCCCGCTACCGATACGCCATGGAGCAACTCGCGCGCGAACTGCGTCACATGAAGGAGGCCGGTCATGCATGAGAAGGATTCCGTCGAGGCCGTCCTGTCACGCCTGATGCCGCCCGCACTCAGCGAAGGCAGCCAGCGCGGCATCGAAGAGATGATCGACGGGCTCGCCGGCAGCGCCCGGGCCAGCCTGCCTGTCAAACACCTCCTGCCGGCCAGCATCATCGGCATCGCCGCCTGCCTGGCCGCCGCAATTGTGATTCCGATCCTCCTGCGCCCCGACGCGCAGGCGCCGTCCGCCACCACCGCGGCCATCCCGGAATTCCTGCTGATGGGCGAGTCCGACCGCATCGAAGCCATGAGCGATGAAGGCTGGAGCGAAATCCCGGACGGCAGCGCGATGCGCGCACTCAGGATGCGCGTGGTCGGCGAAAGCCGCTTGTTCGACGGCGAGACAGGCATCGTCATGCAGGTCTCCCAGCCGCGGGAGGAACTGCTGCTCATGCCCGTCACCGCGTTCTAACGGCCATGAAGACCCTTTTGCCCATCATCATCCTTGCGGCATGCGCCATCCACGGACGCGGCGAGCCGGCACAACGGGCCAACGAGGCACCACGCGGCTGGCTCGGGCTCCAGGTTTCCAAGCCCGACGAAACGATTGTCTCCCACCTGCCCATGCTGCCTCCCGGCATCGGCTTTGTCGTGCGTGCAATCGACAAAGACGGCCCCGCCGAGGCCGCGGGCCTGCGCGAGTTCGACATCATCTGGAAAATCGGCGACCAAATGCTTGTCAACGAGGCCCAGCTGGCAGCCCTGCTGCGGCTTTCCAAACCCGGAGACTCCCTGGTCCTCTCCGGATTCCGCAGCGGCAAACCGCTCGATTTCACCCTCAAGCTCGGCGAGGCGCCCGCCTCCAGAAACAGCATCCCCGGCGAGCTGGTGGACGCCGCCATTTTCCCGGGCGACATCGGCGGGCCGATGCGCGTGATCAATGTCTCGGAAAAACTCGCCAGCTACAGCAATGACGAAGGCAGTGCGGAACTCCGCAAGCAAGGATCCATCTATCACCTCACCATCCACGGCCCGAAGGGCGAGCTGATCCACGACGGACCGCTCTCGCCCGACGGCACGCTCAACGATGTCCCGGAGAAATGGCAGCGCCGTGTCGGCGCCCTCCATCGCGGCCTCACCCACGCGCTCGAAGGCAACATCATCCCGGTGCGCCAGCCACGGCCGCGCGTGCTGCCGCCAGCCCGGACAAAGTCCTGACATCCCGACCCATGCGCGGATTTTCCAAGGGAATGCCTTGCGTTTTTCCGGGCCGCTTCCCATCTTCCGCCGCATGCATCCTGACGTGGCGAAACTGGTCGAAGCCGGTCGCATTCCCAAACCTGTCGGCGAGCGCCTCTCCCAGTTGGCTCCCGGAAATTTCTGCCTCCACAAATCCTTCGGCGCCGGCAAGGTGATCGACTGGGACCTGCCCGGAAAACGGGTGGTCATCGACTTCGAGAAGTCCACCGCCCAAGGCATGGAACTCCAGTTCGCCATCCAAAAGACCGAATGGATCGCCGCCGATGATTTCCGCGCGCGGAAAATCGCACAGCTTGAGGAACTCCGCAGCCTCTCCAAAAGCGATCCTGCGGGCATGGTCGTCCACCTCTTGGAATGTCACGGCGGCAGCATGACCGCGGACGCGCTCGAAAGGGAACTCAGCGGCACCGTCATTCCCGCCGCGGATTTCAAAAAATGGTGGGATGCAACCAAGAAGACGCTGCGCGAAAAACGCCTTGCGGCCGTCCCGCAGAAACGCAGCGACGCCATCCAGCTGCGCACCGCGGGCCAAAGTCCCGCCCAGACGCTGCTCGCCGAATTCGAGGCCGCCCGCGACATCAAGGGCATGATCAAAGCCCTGGAGGCGATCGCCGCCGACATCGCCGCCTTCGACCAGGATTCCGATGCACTCAAGCGACTGCTATCCGACATCGACGAAGGCGCGAAAAAAGCCGCTCGCGTCCAGCTGGGCCAGGCATTGCAACTCGTTGCGGCGCGCGACGAGGTGATCGACTCATCACCGAGTCTTTCGCTGGGCGACTCAGCGGTGCGTCTCTCCGACCTTCTGGTGGCTTCGGACCCGGTGAAGCTCGCCGATGAGGCGGGTGCCCTGCCCACAGCACGCCAACGTGCCGTTTACGAGGCGTTCCCCAACGCGTTCGGCGCGGAATGGGTGGAGAAAATCGTCCGTGTCTTCGATCGCGTGGGAGCGCGCGGTGTCACGGAAATCGCACGCATCCTGCAGGAGCGCGCCGAACTGCCGGCGCTGGTGAACCACCTGCGCTCCGCCATCACCCGCCGCGCACTCGGCTCGGACGCGCTGATCTGGGTCTGCCGCGAACGCAGGAACAGCTCCACAGAGGTGTTCAGCCCGGACGTCGGCGCAGCCATCCTCAATCTGCTGGAAAACGACCACCTTTCGGACGGGCCGCGCAAAACCTCGCGGCTTCAAAGCCTGCTGGGCGATGACAAGAGCCTGCTCACCGACCTCGTCGGCATCATGGA
>JBIJBN010000025.1:0-12487 GCA_044345175.1 Luteolibacter sp. | reverse complement strand
GAAGGCCTACTCCGAGGCCAACCCGGAAAAAGCCGCGCGCATTATCCGCTGCGGCATCGGCGACGTGACCGAGCCGTTGCCGCCGGCCGTGGTGAAGGCGATGCACGAGGGTGTGGACGAGATGGCGGACCGCGAGACGTTCAGGGGCTACGGACCGGAGCAGGGATACGAGTTCCTCCGCCAGGCCATCGTGGACAACCAGTTCGCCGGCCTCGGCATCTCGGCCGACGAGGTGTTCATCTCGGACGGTTCGAAGTGCGATACCGGCAACATCCTCGACATCTTCGGCAAGGGCAACACCATCGCCATCACCGATCCGGTCTATCCGGTGTATGTCGATACCAACGTGATGGCGGGCAACACCGGCGATGCCGATGAAAAAGGCGCCTACGCCGGGCTTCTCTATCTGGAATGCAACGCCGCCAACCGTTTCGTCGCCAATGTTCCTCCGCAGAAGGCGGACATCATCTATCTCTGCTTCCCGAACAACCCGACGGGCGCTGTCGCCACCCGCGCGCAGCTTGAGGCATGGGTGGGTTATGCGAAGGCGAACGATTCGGTCATCCTGTTCGACGCCGCCTACGAGGCGTTCATCCGGGATCCGGAGATCCCGCGCTCGATCTTCGAGATCGAGGGAGCGCGCGACTGCGCGATCGAGTTCCGCTCGTTTTCCAAAAACGGCGGCTTCACCGGCGTGCGCTGCGCTTATGTGATCATTCCGAAAACCGTCACCGGCAAGGCGGAGGACGGCACGCGCGTCCCGCTTCACCAACTCTGGAGCCGCCGCCACAGCACCAAGTTCAACGGCGCTTCCTATCCGGTCCAGAAAGCCGCCGCCGCCGTGTTCTCCGAGCAGGGCAAAAAGGAAGTCGCCGCACTCATTGATCACTACATGGGCAATGCCAAACTCCTCCGCGAGGCGGCCACCGCCGCCGGACTGCCGGTCTTCGGTGGTGAGAACGCCCCGTATGTCTGGGTCGGCTGCCCGGCCGGACTCAGCTCGTGGGACATGTTCGACAAAATGCTCGGCGAAGCCCAAGTCGTCATCACCCCCGGTTCCGGCTTCGGCTCCGCCGGCGAAGGCTACTTCCGCATCTCCGCATTCAATTCCCGCGAAAACGTCGAGGAAGTCTGCCGCAGGTTGAAAGCACTGGTGGCATAAACAAGCTCTCGCCACATCCGAGGCGGCATTCCAGCTTGCCACCGTGAACCAACCCCGCACGTTCATCAATCTGGAGGAAACCATCGGCAAGCAGGTCGGCCGCCGCAAGCCGCCGGTCGATCCGCTGCGGGTGGCCAGTGACCTGAACAAACTGGCTGCCGGGCTTATGAATGCAACCGGGCACAAGCTGCCCCGACGTGGCGTTTTCCGTTTTCAAACCCATGAGGGGGCAGACCAATGGATGACGACCATGGGGCCGAAAACGAAGGGCTGGTCTCCCGCGCTTCAACGCAGGAAGACTTTGTGAAGCTTCCGCGGGTTTGCAACACGCCCCTTATGACGACCGTTTGGCGCGAAAGTGATTTGCCGCAAGGCCATCAAGAACCTGCGAAACTCAATCCCGCTCCCTCACGGTGGAACCGTCCGCCACCGTGTCCGGCGGATGCAACAGCACCTTGTCACCCGCCTCGAGACCGGAGAGCACCTCGGTGAGGCGGCCGTCCGAGCGGCCCGCCTCCACCGTCATCAGACGGGCGCGGCCGTTCTGATAGACGAAGGTTTTCCAGACGTTCCCCTCGCGGAAAAGCGCGCCCGCGGGCACGGTGAGCACGTCATCGGCATGCCACACCGCCACGCGGACCTCGACGCGGTAGCGGTCACCCAGCGCGCGCGCCGCCTCCGGCGGATCGGTCAGGTCGATGAGCACGATCACGCGCTGCTCCTCCACACCAAGGGCGGAGACCTTGGTGAAGGCGGCGGGTTCGACGCGGCGGACGCGGCCCTTGAGCGGCACATCGCCGCCCCAATGGTCGATCTCCACCGCATCTCCCGGACGCATGGCCACGGCGTCCCTTGAGAGGATTTCCGCCTCGATCTCGATGTCGGCCGGATCGCCGACTTCAAGGATGGCCGTGCCGGGATGCACCATCGTTTCGCTTTCCTGCAACACCTTGAGCACGCTGCCGGAAACCGGGGATTTCAGATCGACGGGATTGCCGGCGGTGCGGATGTCCGGCCGCTCCAGCACGGCGCGGGCCTGGACGAGTTCGTAATCGAGCACCTGCAGCGAGAATTCCGCCGCCCGCACCTCGGCGGCCTTGACCGCCGCCTCAGCCTCGGCGCGGTCGCGGTCGCTATCGGAAACCGTGCCGTCACGCCGCACCGAGCGGATGCGCCCGCGGTCGGACTCGGCCAGCGCGAGTGCGGCGCGCAATCCGGCGAGCGATTCGGCGGCCTGGCTGCGCGCGGCTTCACGCATCGAGACCGCGGCCTCCGCCTGAAGGCGCGCCCGCGGGTCGAGCAGCGGGGCGGCGACCGGATCGACGCGGGTGAGCAGGGTGGCTCCGGCCTCCACCGGGTCGCCCGCCTTGAGGGTGACGCGGCGCATGGTGCCGGCCACGGGAGCGGCAATGAGGTAACGGTTTCTGATTCGTGTTTTTCCCTCCTCGGTCACGCGCACGGTGAGCGGCGCGCGCGCGGCCACGCCGGTTTCCACGATCACCGGCTTCGGCCACATGCCCCAGACAATGAGCGCCAGTAGCGCGAGTCCGCCGAGCCACGGCAGTGCGCGGCGGACCCGATCTTTGCCGGATGGCGGCACCCGGTGTTCCCATGGAGCCTTGGCCTCGTTGGCGGGGGGTGGGTCTTCGGGATGTGTCATGACGGGGCATGCGAGGGTGCACCACGCGGCGCGCTCATGCAAGCGGCCAGCATGAATGCGCGATCCGGTGCTTTCCATCCGCCCGCCCGCCCGCCAGAATGACGTGCATGCGCATCCCGATGCCGGTCAGGCACTGGAAGTCCCGGCTGCGGAACGCGGCGGCGGACCTGCTGGACCACCTCTATCCGTCACTCTGCGCGCTTTGTGAAGTGAAACTCAGCCACGGCAGGGCGCTGTGCGAGGCGTGCGACGGGAACCTGCCGCGGCTCACCGCCCCGTTCTGCCAGGCATGTGGCGAGGCGTTTCATGGGAAAATCGACGGGGTGTTCGACTGCCCGAACTGTCAAAACCTGCGCTTCGCATTCGAGTTCGCCCGTCCTGCGGCGATCCGTGACGATTCGATGCTCGATCTGGTGCATCGCCTGAAATACGGCAGGCAGATTCACCTCGCGCGGGAACTCGGCCGCATCGCCGGTGAAACATTCACACACGATGCGCGGCTGGCCCCCGCGCTTGATGGCGGCTGGCCGCTGATACCGGTGCCGCTGCATCCCGGGCGGCTGCGGCACCGCCACTTCAACCAGGCCGCCGAGATCGCGCGCGTGCTTGCCGCGCATTGCGGACTGCCGCACCTGGATGCGTTGCGCCGGACGCGCCGCACGGAGACGCAGACCGCGCTCAGCCGCAAACAACGCATGGAAAACCTGCGCGGTGCCTTCGAGCCGACCCGTCGCTGCCGACGGTGGATCACGAAATCACCGCAAGGCGCGGTGCTCGTCGATGATGTGCTGACCACCGGCTCGACGGTGAACGAATGCGCGAAAACCCTCAGGCGCGCGGGGTTTCGCAAGATCTTCGTTGTCACCGTGATGCGCGGGTGAAGCGCCCGAGCGCGAAACCACAGACGATGGCGGTGAGCGCCAGCACCAACAACGGAAACACACCTGAGCGCAGGCTGTCACCCACGCCCCATGGCCGGAACGCATGCTCCGCCACACGGGTGTAAAACAGGTTGAATGCTTTCAACGCCGCCACCCAGCCGGCATGCAGGCCGATGGAAAACCACAGGCCGCCGGTGCGCAAACGCGCCCAGGCGAGAATCAACCCCACCGCGCACAAGGTGGCGAAATCGGTGATGAAGAACAACGGATCGGTGAAATGCAGGAGGATTTTCCCCAACAGCTCGAAACCCGCCAGCGGCTGCGCCGGATCGCGGATCACGCTGCCATCCGGTGGTTCGAGGAAATGCAGGAAGGCGAATACCAGCGCGGTGCCAAGGCATGCCGTCGCGGGCCGCGCGAAGCGCAGCCACAATCCCAACAGCAGGCCACGGAACAACCATTCCTCCACCAGTGGCGCGGCCACGGCCGGAAGCACCACCTTGGTCAGCAGCCTGCCGGAGGACGGTGGATCCGTTCTGGGAACGAAGGCTCCGGCATGCTCCAGCAGCAGCCCCATGCCCCACAACAACCCGCCGGCGATGGCCACGCCGGTGACTGTCTGCACCACCGCCGATGACGGAGGAATGCCATCACGCGGTTGCGCCGTCGTCCCGTCACGCGAGTCAATCCGGCGGATCCGCCGCAGCAAACACGGCAACAACACCAGCGCGGAAAACAACAGGCAGCGGTCGAAGAAACGGCCGATCTGCGCGCGCCCGCATGATGCGGCCAGGCCTTCCACAAGAGCCGGCAACTCGCGCGCCGCGGCGGTGGCCGCCAGCCATTTTCCTCCCTGCCATGCCCATGGCGTGAGAACCGCAGCCAGCAACAGCGCGCCCACAACCCACAGAAACACCGCGCCGATCCCGGAATGAATGAACCGCTTCAACGGGCGGATTTGAATCGCCTGACGGATGCTTGTCCAGAACGGGCTGCCAAGAGATGATACCCGCCCTCAGCCGTCCGCCAGCATCCGGCGCATCGCAGCGACGATGAAGGGCTTGCAGTCGTCCGGCAGCATCGTGCCGAACTTCAGGCTGCGGTCGCCGCACTCGACATGGATCGACTGGCACGGCTGGTTGTTTTTCTTCCACATCGAGTTGCGGATGCCGACACGCGCGCTCTTGTCGCACGCGATCCAGCGCGTGCGGCCGAACGGCCCGACCTCGGTGGCGACCTCCAGCATGCCCCGGTTGTAGCTGATGCGCCAGCGGCCGAAGAGCATGAAGGCGATCAACGAGACCAGCACGAGGCTGCCGATCAGGAACGGCAGCCCCATCAGGCTTTTGGCCGGGTCAAACTCGCCCGCGGCGATCTGCGTGCCATAGATCCCGTGCAACGAGAAACCCGACCACACGGCGGTGAACGGTATCAGGAAAAACACCACCGGCGGGATTTTCCGATGGATGATCGAACGCCCGCGGATCGGGCTGTCCTCCATGCGTATCCCTTTCGGCGGACGGGTGAGATCCACTTCCAACGCGCCCTCGGCTGCCGCGATCGCGGAGAACGGCATGGTTTTGCCGCAGCCTCGGCAGAGCGCGAGATCGTTGGAAACGTTCACGTCCGCCAGCGCGATGCCGCCGCCGCAGGCGTGACAGCGGTATGGATGCGGGGTGGTCATCACAGGTATTTGTCGGTCACCGCGCCTTCGGAGGCGGTGGAGACGAGTTTGGCGAACTTGGCGAGCACGCCGCGGGTGTAGCGCGGCGCGGGTTGTTTCCAGGCGGACTTGCGCGCGGCGATCTCGGCTTCGGTGAGCTTGACGTCGATGCGGTTGTTGACGGCGTCGATGGTGATTTCATCGCCGTCCCTGAGGATGGCGATGGTGCCGCCGAGACATGCTTCCGGGGTGATGTGGCCGACGACAAAACCATGGCTGCCGCCGGAGAAGCGGCCGTCGGTGATGAGCGCGACGTCCTTGCCGAGGCCGAGGCCCATCACGGCGCTGGTGGGCCCGAGCATCTCGCGCATGCCGGGACCGCCCTTGGGCCCCTCCATGCGGATGACAATGACATCACCTTTCCGGATCTGCTTGGCGAGGATCGCCTTCATGCCCTCGTCCTCGGAGTCGAACACACGGGCCTTGCCGGTGAAGGCCATGCCTTCCTTGCCGGAAATCTTTGCGACGGCGCCGCCCTCGGCGAGGTTGCCGCGCAGGATGCGCAGGTGGCTGTCCGCCTTGATCGGGTTGTCGAGCGTGCGGATGATCTGCTGGCCCTCTGGATAGGGTTTCGCGAGTTTCTCCAGATTCTCGCGCATCGTGCGGCCGGTCACGGTCATGCAGTCGCCGTGCAGCAGACCGGCGTCCAACAGCATCTTCATGAGCGGCACCGTGCCGCCAATGCGGACGAGGTCGGCCATGACGTATTTGCCGGACGGCTTGAGGTCGGCGAGCACCGGCACCTTGCGGCCGATGCGCTCGAAGTCGTCGATGGTGATGTCCACCCCGGCGGCGTGGGCCATTGCGGGCAGGTGGAGCACGGCATTGGTGGATCCACCGAGGGCGATGAGCACGGTGATGGCGTTCTCGAACGCCTCCCTGGTCATGATGTCGCGCGGCCTGATGCCGAGCTTGATCAGGTTGACCACGGCGGCGCCGGCGTCGAAACAATCGCGCATCTTGTCATCGGATACGGCGGCTTGGGCGGAGCTGTTGGGAAGCGACATGCCGAGCGCCTCGATCGCGCTGGCCATGGTGTTGGCGGTATACATGCCGCCGCAGGATCCGGCACCCGGGATGGCGCAGGACTCGACGGTTTCCAGCTCCTCGTCGGAGTATTCACCGCTGGCGTGCTTGCCGACGGCTTCGAAGACCGAGACGATGTCGAGGTCCTTTTTCTCGCCCTTGAGTGTGGCGCAGCCGGGCAGGATGGTGCCGCCGTAAACAAATACCGCGGGGCGGTTCATGCGGGCCATGGCCATCAGGCAGCCGGGCATGTTCTTGTCGCAGCCGCCGATCGCGACGAAGCCGTCCATGCCCTCGCAGCCGACCACGGTTTCGATCGAGTCGGCGATCACCTCGCGGGAGACCAGCGAGTATTTCATGCCCTCGGTGCCCATCGAGATGCCGTCCGAGATGGTGATGGTATTGAAGATCACGCCCTTGCCGCCGGCGGCGTCCACGCCGTTGCGGGACTCCAGAGCGAGCTTGTCGATGTGGATGTTGCACGGGGTGACCTCGCTCCAGGTGGAGGCGACGCCGATCTGGGGTTTGTTGAAATCCTCTTTCTTGAAACCGACGGCATAGAGCATGGCGCGGCTCGGGGCGCGGTCGGGGCCGTCAAGCATCGGACTGGAAAACGGGCGGGTGGTGTCGTTCATCGCGCACGCAGCATCCGGTGGATGCGCCGCACGCGTCAAGAACCGCGGCGGGGCATCGCGCGGCCGCGTCTCGCGCGTGTTTTCCCGCTGGTCTCGCCCGCGGATCCTGCCACCATGCCGCCCTGACGTTCCCCAATGGCAGAGGATCCCTTGCGTGCGCTTTTTGACACCGCCGGAACATGGCGGGTGTTCGCTTCGGGACAAGCGGAGGGCCGCTTGTCGGACATCACCGGACCCGGCGGCGCGCGCGGGTTGCGGCTCGATTATCATTTCCACGGTGGCGGCGGCTTCGTGGCGATCCGCTCCGAAACACGTTTCAGGCTGCCGGAGACCTTCGAGATGGGATTTGAAATGCGCGGCGACGGCCCGCCAAACCATTTCGAGGTCAAGCTGGCCGATCCCGGCGGCGCGAATGTCTGGCGCCACCTGCGGCAGGATCATCCGCTCCCGGAACGATGGCATGCGCTCCGGATCCTTGAGCGCGACCTGCCGTTCGCCTGGGGACCGGCCGGTGGCGGCGCGCCGGAGGATGTGGGAGCGGTGGAAATCGTCATCGCCGCCGGCCCGGGCGGGGCGGGCTTCATCGAGCTGGCCATGCCATGGCTGCAGGACCAGACGCTGCGCGAACCGTCCGCGGTGCGCGCTTCGAGCCAGCTCCCGGGATTCGCGCCGGAGTCGGTGTTCGATCGCGGCAAATCCGCCGGCTGGCGCGCGGCGGCGGATGACTCGGATCCGGTGTGGGAAGTCGACTTCGGCCGACTGCTGCGCTTCGGCGGACTGGTGGCGGGCTGGCCGGAGCCGCTGCCCGAAAGATCCTATCTGATGGAACTTTCCACCGACGGTGTCTCATGGACCCGCGCGCACCGGGCGCGCGCCGAACGCGGCAGCACCAGCCACATCCCGCTGCCGGGCGCGGAGGCACGCATGCTGCGCATCACATTTGCCGACGCACACTGCGCCGCCTTGCGCTCGCTCACGCCGCGGCCGGACGCCTTTTCGCGCACGCCCAATGAATTCATGCACCACGTCGCCGCGGATTTCCCGCGCGGTTGGTTCCCGCGCTACTGGCTGCGCGAGCAATCCTACTGGACACCAGTCGGCAGCCCGGACGGCGGCCGCCGCGCGCTGATCAACGAGGAAGGCATGGTCGAGGTGGACGAGGCCGCATTCTCGCTCGAACCTTTCGTCCTGACGGAAAACCGGGCATTCACCTGGGCCGATGCCCGGATCCGCCCGCTGCTCGCCGCAGGCGGCACCCCAGTGCCCTCGGTGCGCTGGAAAACCCCGGGATTCTCGCTCACCGTGCAGCCATGGGTGGACGGCCGCGGCCACAGCCTGACGCTCCATGTGACCTATCATCTCAAATGCCGCAAACCCCTGCCCGGAACCCGGCTGGTGGTCGCCGCACGGCCGTTCCAGGTGAATCCGCCGTGGCAGGCGTTCCGCAACCTCGGCGGCCGCAGCCCGATCCACCGGATCTCCTGCGGCCGCACGGGCCTCACCGTGGAGAACCGCCAGCTGCACGGCTCGCCCCCGCCGGATCTAACAGGAGCGGCGACCTTTGGACAGGCGGAGGCCCCGTTCTTCCTGACAGAAAATCAGGATTCCTGGATGGATCAGATCGACGATGATTCCGGGCTGGGCGCTGCCGCGATGGTCTGGGAACTGCCCGCGGGCTCCAAGGAACTCCGCGTCACCGTGTCGGTCCCGTTTTTCGAATCATCGGTGCAACCCGCGGCGGCGGGCCGCGTCAACGCACTGGCCCGCTGGCGCCGGACTCTCGGCGGCGTGCGCTGGCGCGTGCCCGCATGCGCCGCACCGGCGATCGCCGCATTCCGCACCGCCGCCGGCCACATCCTCATCAACCGCGACGGCCCGGCCATCCAGCCTGGCCCGCGCCGCTACACCCGCTCGTGGATCCGTGATTGCGTGATCATGGGCGCCGCCCTCGCCAAGGCGGGCCTGCCGGACCCGCTGCGCGTGTTCCTCACCTGGTATGCGCCATTCCAGCGCGAGGATGGCTTCATCCCCTGCGTCGTGGACCGCGACGGCATCGACTGGCTCGTCGAACACGACAGCCATGGCCAGTTCCTGTGGGGCGTGCGCGAGGTGTTCCGCAGCGGCGGCGACCGCGGTTTTCTAACAGAAATGGCGCCGCATGTGCGCAAGGCGGCGGACCACCTCATCAGCCTGCGCCGGCAGCGCATGGGCCCGGACCAGCCGGAGGCCTGCCGCGGACTGCTGCCGGAATCCGCCAGCCACGAAGGTTATCTCGCACATCCGGTGCATTCATACTGGGACGACTTCTGGGGCGTCCGCGGCCTTGAATCCGCCGCATGCCTCGCGGAGGCCATGGGTATGGATGATGACGCGGCACGCTGGCGCGCCGAGGCGGCGGATTTCCAGAGCGACCTGCTGGCGTCGATCCGCCATGTGATCAAGAAACACCGGCTCTCCTACATCCCCGGCTCGGTGGAATGGGCCGACTTCGATCCCACCGCGACCTCCAATGCCATCGCCATGCTGGATTTCGCCGCCGTGCTGCCGCAGGCGCCGCTGCAGGCGATGTTCGACACCTATCTGGACGGCCACCGCCGCAAGCACGACGGCCGGATGGAATGGAACCAATACACCGCTTATGAAATCCGCATCATCGGCGCGCTCGTCCGGCTCGGCCGGCGCGCCGATGCGGCAGCCCTGCTGGAGTTCTTCCTGACGGACCGCCGGCCGGCCGCGTGGAACCAATGGCCGGAAATCTCATGGCGTGATCCGCGCGCCCCCGGACACCTCGGCGACGTGCCGCATACCTGGATCGCCGCGGAATACATGCTCGCGCTCACATCCATGGTCGCCGACTGGCGCGAGGCGGACGGGTCGCTGGTGCTCGCCGCCGGCATGCCGTGGGGGTGGATCTCGGAGGAATCCGGTTTTTCTGTTAGAAACCTGCCGGTGCGCCATGGCACCCTTGATTTCGAGATCCGCGCGCACGGTGCGGATTCGATCGGGATCGGGATCGGCGGTGCGTTCGCGCCGCCATCCGGCGGCTTGTTCATCGCGCCGCCGCTGCCGCCCGGCATGCGGATCCGCGGCGTGTCCGAACGCGCGGAGGCCGCCGCCGTGGTTGCGGCTGACGGCTGCTCGCTGCGCGTGATGGAGCTGCCTTTTGCGGGCACGCTGGTGTTGGGCGGCGGCACCGCCTGAGCGGCGCTCACACCAGGCCATCCTTGCGCGCCTGCTTCCAGTATGCGTATTCGGAACGGTTGAAATCGATGTATTCCGGCGAGAGATCGCTCGAATACATCGTGTATTCCGCGCCTCCCTGGTTCAGGTGGATCACGATTTCGAACTCGGGTCCGGAGACGGCGGCGCGCAACTCGTCCATCGGCGTTTCCGCCTGCAGGCCGCCGATGCAGGCCGGCTTGCCGCCGATGTGGATGTCCACCAGTTCCTCGCGGATGCGCGCGCGCGAATACCCCACGGCGTGGATGATGCGGCCCCAGTTCGGGTCGCCGCCGTTCCATGAGGATTTGACGAGGGCGGACTTGCAGACGGCTTCGGCCACTTTCTTCGCATCAAGATAGGTTCTCGCACCCTTGACATGCACGGTGACAAAACGGGTGACCCGCTCGCCGTCCCTCACCACCGCTTTGGCGAGTTCCAGCATCAGCCAGCGCAGCGCCTCGCGGAACTGCCTGCAGCGCCTGCCGTTGCGCCGGATCGGCGGCATGCCGGAGGCGCCGTTGGCGAGCACCAGCACGGTGTCGTTGGTGGACATGTCGCCATCGATGGTGATGCGGTTGAAGCTTTCCTCGACGCATTCGAGCACCGCCTTGCGCAGCGTTGCGGTCGGCAGGTGCGCGTCGGTGGTGATGAAGCAGAGCATGGTGGCCATGCTCGGGGAAATCATGCCCGCGCCCTTCACGCAGCCTCCCAGGCGCACGCGGTGCTCGCCGAGGTCGAAAGAAATCGCGAGCTCCTTGGGGCGGGTGTCGCTGGTGATGATGGCGGCTGCCACCTCCGCGCCATTTTTCGGGCCGAGCCGGTCGACGAGTTCGTCATACCGCGGCGCGACGCGCATCATCGGCATTGGCAGGCCGATCACGCCGGTCGAGCAGACGCCCACTTCGGCGCGCTTGATCCCGAGCGGTTTCGCCACGGCCTCACACATCGAGTTGGCGTCGCGGATGCCCTGCACCCCGGTGCATGCATTGGCATTGCCGGAGTTGGCGATGATCGCACGGAGGTCGCCCCTGCGCAGGTTTGCCTGCGAGACGCGGACCGGGGCGGCCTTGACGCGGTTGGTGGTGAAGGCTCCCGCCGAGCTGCACGGCACCTCGGAATAGACCAGCGCGAGATCGAGACGGTCCGCCGCGGGATTCTTGATGCCACAGCTCACCGCGCTGGTCAGGAAACGCTGCGCCGCACCGACGCCGCCCTTGATGCGTGTGAAAGGAAAATCCATGATGCCAAGGGAAGGGCCTGCGATCTTGGAGGGAAGCTAGAAATTTTGCAATCCGGCAGTCTCGGAAAATCCGAACATCAGGTTGAAGCCCTGCACCGCCTGCCCGCCCGCGCCTTTGCCGAGGTTGTCCTCGGCGCTGGTCAGGATCACCCGCCCGGTGCGCGGATCGTGATGCCAGCCGATGTCGATGAAGTTGGTGCGGGTGACGTTCTTGGTGTCGGCGCAGCCGCCCTTGCCGAGCAGGCGCACGAACGGCTTGCCGGCGTAGTCCGCCTCCAGCGCGGCGCCCACGGCATCGGGCGGCACTCCATCGCGCGGATGCGCGGTGATGGTGGTGGCGATGCCCGCATTGACCGGAATCAGGTGGGGGATGAAGGTGATGACCACCTTTTCGCCCGCGGCGCTTGTGAGTTCCTGCTCGATTTCCGAAAGATGGCGGTGTTTGGGCAGGCCGTATGCGCGCGCGCTCTCGTTGCACTCGCAGAACAACAACTGCAGCCCCGCCTTGCGGCCCGCACCACTCACCCCGCTCATCGAGTTGGCGACGATGGTCGCGGGATCTATCAGCCTGCGCCGCAACAGCGGCAGCAAGGGCAGCAGCACACTGGTCGGATAACATCCCGGCGAGGCCACCAGCCGCGCCGACTTGATCTCCTTGGCACGGATTTCCGGCAAACCGTAAACCGCCTCCGCCAACAGATCCGGCGCGGGATGCGGGTGTTCGTAAAACTCCGCATACACCGCAGGATCCCGCAGGCGGAAATCCGCACTGAGGTCGATCACCCGCAGGCCCCGGTCCAGCAACTCCCGGGCAATCCCCGCCGCCACCCCGTGCGGCAGCGCGAGAAATGCCGCCTCCGCTCCCGTCGCGGCGATCGCATCGGGTTCCGGATCGATGAAAACCAGATCCGCGCCCGGCGCGGTCAGGAACCGTTGAA
>JBIJBN010000220.1:0-3777 GCA_044345175.1 Luteolibacter sp. | reverse complement strand
TCCTCGATGTCGATGTCCGGCTGATAGAAGCGGTTGAAAAGGACCAGTCCGGCCGCGCCGGCGGCATCGAGTTGTTTGGCGAAATGTCCGGGCGAGGAGAAGAACGGCGAGAGTTTCATCGCCACAGGGATGGTCACGTTTCCGCAGACGGCTTCCAGGATGTCGAGCGCGCGCTGTTGCACGGCCGTGCCCGGCTCGTCCGGATCGGTGGCGACGTAGTAGACATTCAGCTCGAGCGCGTCCGCGCCCGCCTGCTGGATCAGCCGCGCGTGGTCCGTCCAGCCGCCGATGCTCACGCCGTTGAGCGAGCCGATCACCGGGATGTCGCACATCTCCTTGATCCTTGAGATCCGGGCGAGATACCGGTCCGGTCCGAGCGCATAATCCTCCATGCGCGGGAAGTAGGAGGTGGCTTCGGAAAACGACTCGGCCGGGCTCTCGGTGTGGGCGAATTCCGAGAACTGCTCGCTGGTGATCTGTTCCTCGAAGAGCGAGTGCATGACGATGGCGGAGGCGCCGGCGTCCTCGAGCCGGCGGACGTTGTCGAGCTGGTCCACCAGCGGCGAGGCGCCGGGCATGACCGGGTTGCTGAGTTCCAGGCCTAGGTAGGATGTCTTGAGGTTCATGGAGGTGGCATCGGGGTTGGGGCTCAGGCATCGGCCGCGGATTCCCGCTTGGCTGCCATTTTCTGATAGAGGGCGAAACGTTCTCTCACGGACTCCGCCGCCATTTCCTGCAGCATGGCGGAGCGTTCCGGATTGATGCGCTCGAGCATCTGGAAGCGGGTTTCATTCGCGGTGAAGTCGCGCAGCGTGCCCTTGGGTGCCGCGGAGTCGAGCTTCATCGGGTTTTCCCCGGCATCGGCGCGGCGCGGATCGAAGCGGAACAGCGGCCAGTAACCACAGGCCACCGCGCGTTTCTGTTGCTCGAGTCCCTGCGACATGCTGTAGCCGTGCGCCACGCAGTGGCTGTATGCGATCACCAGCGAGGGGCCGGGATAGCTTTCGGCCTCGCGCAGCACGGTGACGGTGTGGCCGTCCTTCGCGCCGAGCGAGACACGGGCCACGTAAACAGTGCCGTAGGTGGTGGCGATGAGGCCGAGATCCTTTTTCGCGACCGCCTTGCCGGCCATGCTGAACTTGGCCACGGCTCCGAGCGGGGTGGACTTGGACTGCTGGCCGCCGGTGTTCGAATAAACCTCGGTGTCGAGCACCAGGATGTTGACGTTGCGGCCGGAGGCGATCACGTGGTCGAGCCCGCCGAAGCCGATGTCATAGGCCCAGCCGTCGCCGCCCACGATCCAGACGCTCTTGTCCACCAAATGGTCGGCCATCCCGGCCAGCATGCGCGCATCGGCGGCGGATGCGCCGTTGATGGCCGCCCGCAGCGCGGACACCCGCTTGCGCTGCAAGTCGATGCCCTCATCGGTCGATTGGTCCGCGCCGAGGATGGCGGAAACGAGGTCGTCCCCCAACAATCCGGCCTGTCCGCGCAGCAGGGTTTCCGCGAAGACGCGCGACTGGTCGAGGCTGGCGCGCATGCCGAGGCCGAACTCGGCATTGTCTTCGAAGAGCGAATTGGCCCATGCGGGACCTCTTCCACAGGCATCCTTGGTGTAGGGCGTGGTGGGCAGGTTGCCGCCGTAGATCGATGAGCAGCCGGTGGCATTGGCAATCAGCAGGCGGTCGCCGAAAAGCTGGGTGAGCAGCTTGATGTATGGGGTTTCGCCGCACCCGGCGCAGGCGCCGGAGAACTCGAAGAGCGGCTGCATGAACTGGGTGGTCTTCACATCGTCCCTTGGCATTGCGGGCGGCGGCCCGGGCAGTTTGAGGAAGAAGCCGAAGTTTTCGCGTTCGGCGGCGCGGAGCGGCAGTTGGGGTGCCATGTTGATGGCCTTGCGGCTGGGGTTCGCCTTGTCCTTGGCAGGGCATACCTGCACGCAGAGCTGGCAGCCGGTGCAGTCTTCCGCGGCAACCTGCAGGGTGTAGAGCATGTCCGGGTATTCGCGTGACTTGAATCCGGTGGACTTGAAGGTCGCCGGTGCTCCGGCCAGATTCTCCGGGGTGTAAACCTTCGGCCGGATCGCCGCGTGTGGGCAGACCAGCGAGCACTTGTTGCACTGGATGCAGATGTCCGTTTCCCAAACCGGGATTTCCTCCGCGATGTTGCGCTTTTCCCAGCGGGTGGTGCCGGTGGGCCAGACGCCATCCACCGGGAAGGCGCTGACCGGCAGCAGGTCGCCCTTGCCCTCGAGCATCAGTGCCGTGACACGGCGGACGAAATCCGGCGCATCTTCCGGCACGATGGGTGATGATTCGTGGCGAGAGGTTGGCGCGTCCGGGTAATGGATGCGGACCAGGTTGGCCAGTGTGCCGTCCACCGCCTCGAAATTCCGGCGCACCACGGCCTCGCCGCGCTTGCCGTAGGTTTTGCGGATGGCCTGCTTGATCGCCGCGACCGCCTCGTCCCGCGGCAGCACGCCGGAGATGGCGAAGTAGCAAGTCTGCATGATCGTGTTGATGCGGCCGGGCATGCCCACGTTGCGGGCGACGGTGCTGGCGTCGATCGCGTGGAATTCGAGGTTCTTGAGGATGATCTGCTCCTGGATGCGGCGTGGCAGCTGGTTCCACGCCTCGTTGGGATCGCCCGGCGAGTTGAGCAGGAAAATGCCGCCGGGTTTGGCATGGCCGAGCACATCCACCTGGTGCAGCAGGTCGAAGCGATGGCATGCGACGAAGTCCGCCGCGCGTATCAGATAGGTGGAGCGGATTGGCCGCGGACCGAACCGCAGGTGGGAGACGGTCATTGCGCCGGCCTTTTTCGAGTCATAGACGAAGTAGCCCTGCGCGTGGTTTTCGGTGGCTTCGCCAATGATCTTGATGCTGTTTTTGTTGGCACCCACGGTGCCGTCCGAACCGAGGCCGAAGAAGACCGCCTGCCTGACGTCCTGCGGGACAACCTCGAATTCCGGATCGTATTCCAATGACAGGCCGGTGACATCGTCGTTGATGCCGACGGTGAAAAACGGCTTGGGAGAGGGTTTTGCGAGTTCATCGAACACCGCCTTGATCATGGCGGGTGTGAACTCCTTGGAGCCGAGCCCGTAGCGGCCGCCGGTCACGCGGATGCGGTGGGTGTTTTCCAGCAGACCCGCGGATTCAGCCTGCCGCAGCGCCGCGACCACATCGAGGTAGAGCGGCTCACCGGTGGCACCAGGCTCCTTGGTGCGGTCGAGCACGGCGATGGATTTGACGCCTGCGGGAAGGGCCGCGGCAAAGTCCCCGACCGAGAACGGCCGGTAAAGGCGCACCTTGACCACGCCGGTTTTGCCACCGCTTTCATTCAGCGCGCCGACGGTTTCGGCCACCGCCTCGGCACCGGATCCCATGATGACGACCACCCGATCCGCGTCCGGCGCGCCTTCGTAGTCGAAGGGTTTGTATGCGCGTCCGGTGCGTGCCGCGAAGGCGTCCATCGCCTCCTTCACGAGGCGGGGCACCTGCTGGTGGAATGCATTGGAAGCCTCGCGCGCCTGGAAGAAAGCGTCGGGATTCTGGGCGGTTCCGCGGATCACCGGCTGGTCCGGCGTGAGGGCCCGCGCGCGGTTGGCGAGGATGCATTCCTGGTCAATGAGCGCCCGGAGGTCATCATCGCCGAGCAATTCGATTTTTGAGACCTCGTGGGAGGTGCGGAAGCCATCGAAGAAATGCAGGAATGGCACGCGCGAGCGCAGTGTGACCATCTGCGAGATCACCGCCGTGTCCTGCGCCTCCTGCA
>JBIJBN010000219.1:0-3782 GCA_044345175.1 Luteolibacter sp. | reverse complement strand
CGGTCCGCGCCACCAACGGCCTGCACGTGACCAACGCCGTGGTGGACAGCATCGCGGACGACCCGAAAAAACCGGGTTTCAAAATCATCCGCCTGCTCGTCAACCGCAGCGATTTCCCGCAGGAGACCGGATCCAACCTGCCGGGCACGAAGTTCGACGTGCTGCTGCCCGCGGCTGCAGGGAACGTGGATGGAAATCACGACAACTTCCCGCCCACCGGCGAGCCCTCGCCCGCCGCTCCCGCGGGAAGGCCCTGAGCCGGGGCAGCGGCTTGGCCGCCCGCAGACTGTGCGAAGCGCGCCGCCGCATGACCCGCGCACGCGCCTGTGACAAAGCACCCGTGAATCAGGTAGCCGCCCGTCGGCGCCTCCCAGTCGATCATCTCGCCGGCGACAAAAACCCCCGGCAGATTCCTGAGCATCAGGTTCCCGTCCAGCCCGCTCCATCGGACGCCGCCGGCAGAGGATATCGCCTCCGCCAGCGGGCGCGGCCGGACCAGGCGGATGATGTGGTGTTTCACCTCCCGTGCCAGCGACTCCGCGTCCTGCCACCCGCGCCCCGCGAGCATCGCCGCCGCGGCATCGGAGAGACGCCACCGCGCGCGGGCCTCTGTGAGGAACCCGCGCCGCACGGATTCCATCTTCGCGACCAGCCGCGCGTGGCTGAGATCCGGCTTGAAGTCGATGGCCAACGCCGGCTCAGGCATCGCGCGAAGGACCGCGCCAAGCTGATAGATCGCGCCGCCTTCAAGTCCGTGGCGGGTGATCAGCAACTCACCCTTCACGCTGTGTTCGCCGGCGCTGACGACCAGGTTTTTGAGCGGTGCGCCCTCGGCCGCGGCGAGCACCTCCGGCGGCCACGGATGCTCCCAGCCTGCATTCGCGGCGGCAAGCGGATGGCAGGCGATGCCAAGGGTTGCAAAGTGCTCGATCCATGCGCCGTCCGATCCGGTCTGCGGCCATGATCCGCCGCCAAGGGCGAATACCACCGCATCGGCCGGATGCCGCGCCCCATGCGCGAACTCCAGCATGTGGGGCGCGCCCGGCACCAGCCTGCACCACCGGTGGCTCATTTCAAAGCGCACACCCAGCCGCCGCAGCCGCGCGATCCAGCTCCGCAACAACGGCGCGGCCTTGAGCGCCACCGGATAGACCCGGCCGCTGCCCGCCTGGAAGGTTTCCACGCCCAGGCCGGCCGCCCACGCGCGCATCGCGGCCGCGTCAAACCCGCCGATCCACGCGCGCCAGATTCCCTCCGGCTGGTCCGGACCGCGGTAGCGGGTGATGAACCGTTCGGGGTCCTCACCATGCGTCAGGTTCAAGCCACCCTTGCCGGCCACCAGGAACTTGCGGCCCACCGATGGCTTGGCATCGAATACCACCACCCGCATGCCCGCGCAGGCGGCCACCTCCGCGGCCCGCAGGCCGGCCGGTCCGCCGCCGATCACGGCCACCTGGATGCGTTCCGTCATGTTGTTAGACAATTCCGGAGCCTGGCACACCTTGGATTTCCGGTCAATGCCGCGGCCGCGGGTGATTCGGGATTGCATCCATCCCTGCCATTGGGGATCCTGCCGTTCCATCCCCCGTCGCAACACCCATGGCTACCAAAACCTTCATTGCAGTGGATCTCGGAGCCGGCAGCGGACGCGTGATCGCGGCCACCACGGATTTCTCCACCATCAAGCTTGCCGAGCTGCACCGCTTCGACAATCCGGGCACCGACCTGCCCGGCGGCTCGTTCTGGAATGTCATCGGCCTCTATCGCGAAATCCTCGAGGGACTCCGCCGCGCGGTGGAAAGCCACGGCGATTCGATCGTCTCCATCGGCATCGACACCTGGGGCTGCGACCACGCGCTGATCGGCCCGGATGGCGGCCTGCTCGGCCTGCCGCACCAATACCGCGACCCGCGCTCCGACGGCATGGCCGCGGTGATGCACGGGCTGATGCCGGAGGCGGAAATCTACGCCCGCACCGGCATCAAGACGAACTTCTACAACAGCTCGCTGCACCTGCTGGCGGAGGCGCGCGGGAAAAACCCGGCCCTGCTGCACGCCGAGCGCCTGCTTTTCACCCCGGACCTCCTGGCATACTGGCTGACCGGCCGCCAGGCGTGCGAGCGCACCATTGCCTCCACCTCGCAGTTGCTCGATCCGCGCCGCGGTGACTGGGCATGGGAGGTGATCGACGCCCTCGGCCTGCCACGCGCGATCTTCGGCGAGATCGTCCCGCCGGGCACCGTGCTCGGCCAGCTGCGCGACGAGGTGGCCTCCGCGATCGGCAAGGCGGGTATTCCGGTGGTGGCCACCGCATGTCACGACACCGCCTCGGCCGTGGCAGGGATTCCCATGGTCGGTGCCGGCAACCTGTGGCTCTCATCCGGCACATGGTCGATCATGGGCATCGAGAGCGATGAGGCCGTGACCACACCGGAGGCGCTCGCCCGTGGATTCTGCAACGAACTGGGCGTGAACCACAGCGTGCGCTTCCTCAAGAACATCTCCGGCCTCTGGCTCATCCAGGAATGCAAACGCCAGTGGGAACTCGATGGCGATCACCTCGACTACGCCACCATGGCGGAAATGGCCGGTGCCGCCGAACCGTTCACCGCATTCATCGATCCCGACGACCCGGACTTCGCCAGCCCCGGCGGCATGCCCGGCAAAATCCGCGCCTGGTGCGCGAAAACCGGACAAAAGGAACCGCAGGACAAGGGCGCCATCCTGCGGGTGGCCACCGACTCGCTCGCCATGAAATACCGCGGCGTGAGAGACAGCATCAAGGCACTCACCGGCCAGGATTTCCCACGGCTCCATGCCGGCGGCGGAGGCATCCAGAACGAACCACTCAGCCGCGCCACCGCCAGCGCGCTCGGCATCGATGTGGTCGCCGGCCCGGTGGAGGCCACCTCCTGCGGGAATGTGATCACCCAGATGATCGCCACCGGCCATGTGGCGGATCTGCAGGCCGGACGCGAGTTGATCCGCCGCTCGTTTGATTTCCGCACCTATCATCCGGAGGACATCGCCGCGTGGGAAGCGGCCTATCAGAAATTCGTCCGCATCACCGGATGATGCCGTGCCCGCCCGGATTTTCCCACACCTGCCTCCCGGGGGGTGGATGAGGGCTCACGCAAAGACGCTAAGACGCAAAGGGGGGAAGTGGGGAGGGAATTTTTCCCAGGTTTCTTTTAACCTTTGCGTCTTCGCGGCTTGAGCGGAGCGGGCGTGAGACTCATGGCGAGTCTTGCATGCCGTTGGCGATGCGTTTGATGCCTTCTTTCATGAGATCGGCACCGAAGTTGAGCACGAAGCCAAGCCGCTTGTCGGCAAGTTTGAGATAAGTGAAGAGTTGCTTGGCGTGAACCTTGGCAAGCTGCTCCACAGACTTGAGTTCGAGGATGACTTTGCCTTCCACCATGATGTCTGCCCGAAAACCCTCATCGAACCTCAATCCCTCGTATTCGATGGGGATGGCCATTTGCCGCTCCACTCGCAAACCCCGGCGTTCCAACTCGCGGGCCAGGACCACTTCATAGACGGATTCCAGCAAACCGGGGCCGAGTGCACTGTGGACCTTGATCGCGGCATCGACGACTTCTTTGGAGATTTGGTTTTCGTTCATGGGATGGGGGAGGGATCACGCAAGGACGCCAAGACGCAAAGGTGGGGAGTGGGGAGGGAATTTTTCCCAGGTTTCTTTTAACCTTTGCGTCTTCGCGTCTTGAGCGGAGCGGGCGTGAGACTCGTAGGTTTCGGACTCCGGGGTGTGGTTTTTTACG
>JBIJBN010000217.1:0-3810 GCA_044345175.1 Luteolibacter sp. | reverse complement strand
GGAAATCCCGGAAGCCCTCGACTACGTGCTCGAGGCGCTCGAGCGGACCGAGAACGTCCGCCCGCAGATCTACCTCACCCGCGAGCTGAGGTCGGTCGAAAATGATTTCGCCCCCGGAATCGACGATTTGCGGGAAAAAATCCAGGTCTCGCTGCATGGCCACGAGCCCACCGAGCTGGAGCAGCAATCATTGCTGACCCTGCTGGAGGACGCGAACCGGAGATTCGACGTGTTGGTGATCCGCACCCGCACCGCGCTGCCCTATGCCTCAGTGTTCATCGAACTGCGGCCGGGCTATTGGGATGCCGACTCGGAAGCCCGGCTGCGCGAACGCATCGAGCAGGAGCGCCTGCAAAGGCTTGTGCAGCCCGCTCCATGAATCCCATCCTGCCCGCGTGAGCCGAAAAGACGACGATCTCCGCCGCGAACGCGAGGCCGCATGGGTCGGCGATGCCGTGCTCGCCCTCTTCGCCCGCCAGTTCGTCCTGCGCGAGCGCGAGCTGATGGATGGCGAATGGTTCATGCGGCTGACCTCGAACGACTTCCTGAGTGCCTTTGGCAACCCGACGCGGGTCGAGGCGGCGATCGGCCGGCTCTACCTCGATGGCGGGCTGGATGCCGCCTTCGAGTGGATGGACGCCCATCTGATACCGCTTTTCCGCAAACAAACCTCCAATAGAAACGGATCATGAGCCGGCCGGGGGCCGAAAGTTTGGCTTCCCCCTGCCGCCGGAATCTGAAAGATCCACTGGCAAAACCCCGTATCAAGGATATCCAATGAAGCAACCCGGCCGTCATGTCGCGCGGTTCATCACCCGCCCGCCCGCGGCATCCGCCAAACCCGCCTCCGGCGCCTGATCGATCCGCTTTCCTTCTTCCAAACCCCATCCCCATGTCCAACCAAGCTGACGACACACCCTGCGGCGCGACATCCTGCTGCGCATCCAACACCCTCGCGCTTGTTTTCGCATCCCTGCTGGCCCGCCTCTGGCTCGGCATGCGCGCCCTGCAGACCGGTGTTGAGAAATACGCCGGCACCAGGGCCGCGGACCAACTCGTCAATGTGGACGGGGCGCCCAACGAATACGGGCTCACCGCGGCAGGCTACACCAAGACCTACTCGCTGGAGAACTACCACGGGGTGCCCAAGGCGCTGATGGCGAAATTCCAGGATGAACCGCTGATGCTCAAGTTCGCGCTGCCGCTGTATGACAAGGCGCTCGGCCCGGCGCTGCTTTTGTTAGGCGCGGCCATCCTCCTCGGCCTCGCCTACCGCACCTCGTTGTTCCTGCTCGGACTGCTCTACATCAGCCTCACCTGGGGCCTCATCCTCATCAAACAGGATGACGGGGTCTCCTGGCTGGGCGTGCACATGATCCTGATCACCGCCGCCCTCGCGCTGGCCGGACACAACCGCCTCTCCATCCTCAAAAAGTGGTAATCCCATGGACCTCTCCAGCACCAACCTGACCCGCCGCGGGTTCCTCACGAAGTCCGCCGTCGGCGCCGGCCTCGTGCTCGGCGCTCCCGGCATCCTGCGGGCGGCCGACCCGCAAGGGTCCGATGCCATCCACATCGCCCTGGTCGGCTTCGGCAAGCAGGGCGAGGTGCTTTTCAACTGCCTCAAGAACATCCCGGGGCTGCACATCCAGGCTGTCTGCGACATCTCCAACTACAACCGCCAGCGCGGCATGGGCCAGGTCCGCGCCCACCAGGGCAGCCTGCCCAAGGGCCATGTGGATATCGATGAAATGCTCGCCACCGAAAAGGGCCTGGACGCGGCCGTGATCGCCACGCCCGACTTCTGGCACGCGCCCCACACCGTGAAGTGCCTCGAGGCCGGGCTTCACGTCTATTGCGAGAAAATGATGTCCAACACCATCGACGGCGCGCGCGACATGGTCAGGGCGATGGAGAAAACCGGCAGGCTCTGCCAGATCGGCCACCAGCGCCGCAGCAACCCGCGCTACCGCTACACCCTCGACCATCTGATCAACGGACGGAAAATCTGCGGCCAGATCGTCAATGCCAACGGCCAGTGGAACCGCTCGCTCGGCGCATCCCAGGACATCGGTGGCACCAAACTCGCCAAAAGCATCATCGTGCCCGATGACGTGCTGGCACGCTACGGATACAAGGACATGCACCAGTTTCTCAACTGGCGCGTGTATCGCGACCTTTCCGGCGGCCCGATCTCCGATCTCGGCGCGCACCAGATCGACATTTTCAACTGGTTCCTCGGCACCGCGCCCAAGCGGGTTTTCGCCACCGGCGGCAATTCCTATTTCAAGAACCGCGAGCACTACGACAACGTGATGTGCCTGTTCGACTACGACACACCCCACGGCGAGGTGCGCGCGTTCTATCAGGTGCTCACCACCACCAGCTACGGCGGCGGATTCCACGAGAGCTTCATGGGCACCGAGGCCTCGATCAAGATTTCCGAAATCGCCTACAACTCGGCCATCTACCGCGAGGACGGCGCCCCGCCGTGGGACGATCTGGTGGAGCGGGGATTCCTCGCGCGCAAGCCCGCCCCGCCCAAGCCGGAGGCCTCCGCCGACGTGGTCGCCTCCTACGAGTCCGCCCCGCCGGAGATCTTCGACCTGCCCGGCGGATTCAACAAACCGGCGCACCAGCCGCACCTGGAGAATTTCTTCGATGCCGTGCGCGGCAAGGCCCGGCTGCATTGCGACGCCCGCCACGCCTTCGAGAGCGAGGCGCCGATCTTCTGGGTCAACCCGTCCGCCCTCTCCCGCCAGCCGATCGACCTCACCACCGAGCACCTCTCTGTCTAACATGAAAACCAAACCGACCGCCCCCGCACTCCTCGCCGCCGCCGCCCTGATCCTCACCGGCTGCGGCAAAAAGACCACCACCTCCGCCGAGAGCCCGGCCGATGCCGCAGTGGCGGCCGCCTCACCCGCCGCGGCCGCGCCCGCAGGGGTCGCCGGCGGCGTGCCGCTCACCACCGAACTGCCGCCGGAACTCATCGAGGGCACACCCAAGCCGATCAAGGTGCCGGACCTCGTGCAGGCTCCGTCCAAGGCGCCCGAGCTGCTGGTGCCCGAAGGCACCACCCTGCTGTCCGCCGGCAAGCCCGTCACCTCCAGCGACGACGCGCCGATCATCGGCGACCTCACCCTGGTGACCGACGGTGACAAGGAGGCGGGCGAGGGTTATTATGTCGAGCTGCTCGACGGCCTGCAATGGGTGCAGATCGACCTTGGCCAGGCATCGGAAATCGCCGGGATCTGGCTCTGGCACTACCACTCTGAAAAGCGCGCTTACCAAGATGTGATCATCCAGATCTCCGATGATCCCGATTTCAAGACCGGCGTCACCACTGTTTTCAACAACGACTACGACGACTCCGCGCAGATGGGCAAGGGCGTGGACCAGCCGTATGTCGAGTCCCGCTTCGGCAAACTGGTGGATGCCAAGGGAGCCAAGGGCCGCTACGTCCGGCTCTACAGCAACGGCAACAGCTCCAATGAAATGAACCATTACATCGAAGTGGAGGTCTTCGGCAAGGCCGGCTGAACTCCGCATGTGAAAAACCGACATCCAGCCATGAACCGCCGCAAATTCCTCAACACCTCCACCCTCGCCACGGCCGGATTGACCATCCTGCCCGGCGGACTCAGGGCCGCCAGCGCGAACAACAAGCTCAACATCGCCCTCATCGGCGTGTGGGGCCGCGGACTCGCGCACTACGACTCCATCGAGAAAGAAAACGTCGTCGCCCTCTGCGACATCAACGAGGCCTTCTTTGCCGACGCGCTCAAGCGTTTCCCCGGCGCCAAGACC
>JBIJBN010000218.1:0-3810 GCA_044345175.1 Luteolibacter sp. | reverse complement strand
GCGAGCACCGGCCGCAGGTGTTTCATGGCGAGCTTCATTTTTTCCGGCGGCACATCCGAGGTCTCGGCGATGTTCAGGCTGCCGCGGATGGCGATGTAGGCGTCCATGTCCTTCATTTCCGCCAGCAGGTGTTTGGCGAGCAGCGAGTATTGGGCCTCCTCGGCGCCGGCAAGCATCTCGCGGGTGAGCCGGCCCTGGTGCAGGCGCAGGAATGGCAGGGCGCCGCGCGAGCGGACTTCGCGGATCAACGCCAGGCCGATCGACTCCGGCACGTCGTGCAGGTCGATGAGGACCTTCTCGCCTTTCGAGAGGGAGGTCGAGTAGCGGACCAGCTGGCGGGCGAGGGCGTCGATGCGTGGATCGTGCATGGGCGGGTTGATAGGCCGGGCGTGGCGGCGATCCAAGCGTGAAGTGGCCGCGCTTTGGGCTTCCCGGGGGCGCTGTGCGGTCATAGACCATGCGCATGGTGCTCGGTGTTCTCGGTTCCGGTTCCGGATCCAACATGCAGGCGATTCTCGATGCGATCGACGCCGGCACGCTGGACGCGCGCGTCGCGCTGGTGCTCTCGGACCGCCCGGACGCGCGGATTCTCGGGCGTGCGCGGGAGCGCGGCATACCCGCCGGGTTGATCGACTGCGGCGGGTTCCGGACGAAGTTTCCCGAGGCCGCCCAGCATGAGACCGCCCGCCGGCTGCGGGATGCGGGCGTCGAGTGGGTTTGTCTGGCCGGGTTCATGCGGCTGGTGAAGCGTCCGCTGCTGGATGCCTATCCGGACCGGATCCTCAACATCCACCCGTCGCTGCTGCCGGCATTTCCCGGTGTGGAGGCATGGAAACAGGCGCTGGATGCCGGTGTGGGTGAAACCGGGGTCACCGTGCATCTCGTCGATGAGGGGATGGACACCGGCCCGGTGATCCTGCAGGAGCGGGTGCCGGTGATGGCGGGCGACACTGCCGCCACCTTGCACGCGCGCATCCAGAAGGTGGAGCACCTGCTCTATCCGGCGGCCATCCGGCGCATCGCATTGATCGAGCGGTGATGTGGGGCGCCATCCCGCCCGTTTCCACTTGCGCGGAGCTGGATGCACGGCTATCGGCGCGGGCATGAAGGGCCGTTTTGCCTGGTTGTTGGTCTCGTTGTCCGCATTTTCCGCCTGTGATGAAAAGCCGGAGGTGGTGGTCACCGAGACCCGGCCGCTGACCACCCGGGACAAGCCGCCGAAGTTGTTCGCCACCAGTGACGAGCGTTTCCGCGATGCGAAACCGGGGCCGGTGATGGCGGGCGCCACGCCCGACGGCTGGCTGGCATTGCCCGCATCCCAGTTCCGCCTGCTGAATTACCGCTTCGGCGAGAGCGGCATGGGCGAGGTGTGGGTATCGGTCTCCGCCGGCTCGGTGCTCGACAATGTGAACCGCTGGCTCGGCCAGTTCGGTGCGGAGCCGATCGATGCCGCCGCAATGGCCAAACTGCCCGCAGCCGAAATCGCGGGCACCACCGGCGTGTGGGTCGAGGCCGCGGGTGAATACGCCGCGGGCATGGGTGCCGCGCCCAAACCCGGGTTCGCGCTGGCCGGGGTGATTGCGGACACCCGCCATGGCATCCTCACCGTCAAGATGGTCGGCCCCGTTCCCGAGGTGCGGGCCGCCCGGGCGACGCTCGAATCGTTTGCCAAAACCCTCCGGCTGGCCGATTGATGCGCCGCGCCCGTCCGTCCCATGGAACCCCACCCGCCAACCGCATCCGCCCGGCCCTCCCGCTCACTGGCAGGCCGGGTTTTCGATCTGCTCTCGGGCTTTGGCCTGGCGACCATCCTGCTGCTGCTGCTGGGGCTGCTCACCTGGTTCGCCACGCTGGAGCAGGTCGAACTGGGCCTCCAGCCGACGCTGCGGAAATACTTCGACTGGCGATCGGTGTTCCTGCTGCCGGAAATCAGGGGCAAGACGGTGGCGCTGCCGCTGCCGGGCGGCTACTGGGTGGGCGTGCTGCTGCTGATCAACCTCACGCTCGGCGGGGTGATCCGCATCCGCAAGGGCTGGAGGCATGCGGGCAACCTCATTTCCCACTGCGGCATCATCCTCATGCTGGTGGCCGGCGGCGTGGCCCACCATTTCTCCCAACGCGGCAACATGGCCGTCGCCGAGGGCGAGCAGAACAACGCCGCGGAGGATTACTTCGAATATGTCATCGAGGTGGCCGAAATCAAAAACGGCACTGCGGATTCGATCCGCGTGATCCGCGGGGAGAATCTCGCCGGCCTGACGCAGGGCAAGACCCGCTTGTTCCGCCTGCCCGGCCTGCCCTTCGACCTTGAAGTCGGAGGCTATCTGGAAAACGCCCTGCCGGTGGCCGTCACCGAACGCGCGCCCGCGGCCGGCGAATGGGTCGCTGACAACTACTACCTGATGCGCCGGCCCGGTGAGATCAACGCCGAGTCGAACACCGCCGCATGCTACGCCCGGATCGTGGCGCCCGATGGCGCCAAATCCAAGCCCTTCATCCTCGCCGGTGCCAGCTTCCACCCGTTCACGGTGGAGCGTGACGGCCGTCTTTTCGCCATCGACATGCGCAAGCGCCTCTGGCCGATGCCCTTCACCGTGAAGCTCGACAAGTTCACCGCGGAGTTCCACCCGGGCACCATGAAGCCGTCGAAATTCGTCAGCAGGATCACACGCGTCGAAAACGGCGGCGAGGCGGAGGTCACCATCCGTATGAACGAACCGATGCGCTATGAAGGCCTCACGTTCTTCCAGGCCAGCTACGGCCCGCCCGGCGCCGGTCCGGGACAAAGGATGTATTCGGTTTTCGAAGTGGTGCGCAACCCGGCCGACAAGTGGCCCGAATACAGCCTCTACGTGGTGACCTTCGGCATGCTGGTCACGTTCCTCACCAAACTCGGCGGCCATCTCGCAGCCTCATCCCGCAAGAACCGCCATGTCTGAAAAACCCGCCGCCGGCCGCCGCGCCGCCGCCGCCATCGCCATCGCCGGGCTGGCCTTCGTTTTCTATCAACTCGTGGTCGACAACACGCCCAAGGGCGAGGTCCGCAGCATCGACGGCTACCAACCGTGGTCGGAGGAAACGCTGGCCGCCGCCGAAACGCTGCCGGTGCAGGACGGCGGCCGCATCAAGCCGTTCGCCACCCATGCCGGCTTCACCATGCTCGGATTGCACGGCGCGCGCTCGATGAAAATCGCCGACGGCGCGGGGCGCGAACACCGGATCACACCGTCCGCATGGATGCTCGACGTGTTGTTCCGCCCGCAGTTCGCCATCCACCAGCCGACGTTCCGCATCGACAACTCCGCCGCGCTCGAGGCCATCGGCGTGAAACCGCGCGGCAGGCGCGACCGCTACAGCTATGCAGACATCGCCGCCGGCCGCGAAAAACTCGGCAAGCTCGCCGAATCCTACGCGGCGATCGAACAAAAACAGCGGGATCCGCTCCAGACGCAGGTGCTCGACCTCGCGTCCAACATCCGCACCTATGAAAGCCTGCTCGGATGGTTCAGCTTCGCGCGCAACGGCGTGGTGCTGCCCGGAAGCGGTGAAAACGGCGGGCCTGACAAGCGCGCCGAAGTTAGCGCGCTGATGATCACCGCGCCGCAGATCCGCGCGCAGATGGATGAAAGCCGGCGTGAGGGCGGCGCGATCGACACGCGGTTCCGGGGATTGTTGCAACAGGTCCTCGATGCGGCGAATTTCGCCAGACACGGGTTGGTCATCCTGCCGCCCGCGGATCCGGGCGCCAGAGAGTGGCAAAGCGCCGGCAACGCCATCATGGAAGTCATGGACGGCAAGGCGAAGGATCCG
>JBIJBN010000216.1:0-3825 GCA_044345175.1 Luteolibacter sp. | reverse complement strand
TCGCCGCACTGCTGGCGGGCTACGCATGGTGCCGCCTGCCGCTGCGCCTGCGCAACCGCTTCGACGATGGCGGCGAATGGCTGCTGGTGCTTCCCGTCATCGCGCTCGCCGGCTGGGCCGGCTGGCTGCTCGGCCCGCCGCTGGAATCCCTGCTTTTCATCCACAAGGACCCGGCAAGCGGCAGGGAAATCGCGGACTTCCGCCTGTGGTGGCCGCAAGCCACCGGCCTCGCCTACGAGCAGCGCAACTCGCTGGTGCTCGGATTCATGATGGGCTTCGCGGTGATCCCGGTGATCTTCACCATCGCCGAGGACGCGCTCTCCAACGTGCCCAAGTCCCTCACCGCCGCCGCGGCGGCTCTCGGCGCAAACCGCTGGCAGGTCGTCCGCACCATCATGCTGCCGGTCGCATCGGCCGGGATTTTCTCGGCACTCATGATCGGCTTCGGCCGCGCCGTCGGCGAAACCATGATCATGGTCATGGCCACCGGAAACACACCGATCACCGAATGGAACCTGTTCAACGGCATGCGCACGCTCTCCGCGAACATCGCCGTGGAACTTCCCGAGGCCCCCGTCGGCTCCACCCACTACCGCACCCTGTTCCTGGGCGCCGTGGTGCTGTTTGCCATGACCTTCGCCCTCAATACCGTCGCCGAGCTGCTGCGCCAGCGCCTGCGCGACCGCAACAAGATCGTCTGACGCATGCCCGCCACCCCCACGGATCACGGATCCCCGTTCGCCACCACCGGCCGCTCGCGCCACGGCGAGCCGCTGGTATGGCTCACCGCCGCCGGCCTCGCCCTCGGCCTGGCCATGGCTTTCGGCCTGTTCCTGCTGATCCTCGTCAAGGGCGCATGGTCGTTCTGGCCCCGCCACATCGACCTGTTCGAGATTTCCAACAACGGCCGGATCGAACGTGTCGCCGGCTACATCACCCAGGAAAGCGAACGCCGTGATGCCAACGGTGGCACACACGCGGAAATCCAGGTGTTCCGCGGCAACAAGGATCTCCACGGCGAGGCTTTCAAATTCATCGACCGCGCCACCATCGTCAATTCCTCGCGACCCGGATCATTGCTGCTCGTCGAACGACTGGAACACGGCCCGGCGATCCTCCACCCGGCCGCACTCACCACCGGTGGCCGCCGCATCGATGCCTCGTCACCGGATTTCGAACCCACCCTGCGCGATGTCCTCGCCGACAGCGGCGCAACCCGCAAAATCCTCCTCGGTATCGAACGCAAGCGCATCGGCGCGATCAGCCGCGAACTCGAGGCTCTCGGCCGCGCGGAAAAATCCGGCACCACCGACGCCCGGACCGCCGCGGAGCGCAGGCAGGCGCTGCAGGCGGATTTCGAAAAATTGAAAAACGAGGCGTCACGCCTCCGCTCCACCATGCAAGAGTCCGCCTTGTCCGGCACCACTGCCGACGGCAGGGAGGTCACGGTGCCCGCCGGAACGCTGCTGGGGGTCTTTGCGGCGAACCGCGCGGACATCATCTCACGCACCGGCGAAATGCTCCGCCGCGTCTGGAAATTCCTCAGCGAGGACCCCCGCGAGGCCAACACCGAGGGCGGCGTGTTCCCCGCCATCTTCGGAACAGTGGTGATGACCATCGTGATGAGCCTGTTCGTCACCCCCTTCGGCGTCATCGCCGCGATCTATCTGCGCGAATACGCCAGCCAGGGCCAACTCGTGCGCATCGTGCGCATCTCGGTCAACAACCTCGCCGGCGTGCCTTCCATCGTGTTCGGGGTCTTCGGACTGGCCTTCTTCGTGTATTTCATCGGCGGCGGCATCGACCGAATGTTCCATGCCGACAAACTCCCCACTCCCACTTACGGCACACCGGGCATCCTCTGGGCCTCACTCACCCTCGCACTGCTCACCCTGCCGGTGGTCATCGTCGCCACCGAGGAGGCGCTCTCCGCCGTGCCCCGTGGCGTGCGCGAGGCGGCTCTCGCCTGCGGCGCATCCAAATGGCAGACCATCCAGCGCGTGGTCCTGCCCGCTTCGCTGCCGGGCATCCTCACCGGGGTGATCCTCGCGATGGCCCGCGGCGCGGGAGAGGTGGCGCCACTCATGCTGGTCGGCGTGGTGAAACTCGCACCCTCGCTGCCGATCGACGACATCGCGCCCTTTATCCACCCCGAACGCAAGTTCATGCACCTCGGCTTCCACATCTACGACCTCGGCTTCCAGTCACCCGATGCCGAGGCCGCCAAGCCGGTCGTCTATGCCACCGCGCTGTTGCTCATCATCGTGGTGGTCGGTCTCAACCTTGCCGCCATCCTCATCCGCAACCGGATCAGGAAACGCTTCGCCGTCAGCAGCTTTTGACATGCACGATCCCGCATCACGCCCGGACTTCATCCGTGTGGAGGACTTCAGCTTCCACTATGGGGAAAAACAGGTGCTCTTCGGCATCGACATGGCCATCCCGGAACACCGGGTCACCGCCCTGATCGGCCCCTCGGGTTGCGGCAAATCCACCCTGCTGCGCAACATGAACCGCATGAACGACCTCATCGAGGGCGTCCGCCACGAAGGCGACATCCGGCTCAACGGCAAAAGCCTCTACGACCCGTCAGTGGAGGTCATCTCCCTGCGCAAACGCGTCGGCATGGTGTTCCAGAAATACAATCCCTTCGCCAAATCGATCTACGAGAATGTCGTCTTCAGCCTGCGGGTGGCCGGCCGCTCGAAACGTTCGGAACTCGACGAGACTGTCGAACGCTCGCTCACCGCCGCCGCGCTCTGGGACGAGGTCAAGGACCGCCTCCACCACTCGGCATTCGGCCTGTCAGGCGGCCAGCAGCAGCGACTCTGCATCGCACGCGCCATTGCCAACCAGCCGGAAATCCTGCTGATGGACGAGCCGTGCGCCGCTCTCGACCCGCTCGCCACCCTCAAGATCGAACAACTCATCACCAAACTCAAAAACGACTACACCATCGTCATCGTCACCCACAACATGGAACAGGCCACCCGCTGTTCCGACCTCACCGCCTTCCTCTACATGGGCCGCCTCGTCGAATACGGAGACACCGTCCGCATCTTCGAAAAACCCGCGCAGCCCGAAACCGAGGCCTACATCACCGGACGCTTCAGCTGACATGAACAAACCCGCGGGCGACAACACCGGCAATGCCATCGAAGTCCGTGACATGGACTTCAACTACGGCGCGTCCATCGCGCTCAAAAACCTCAACCTGGAAATCCCGCGCAACGGGATCACCGCCTTCATCGGCCCGTCCGGATGCGGCAAATCCACCCTGCTGCGCTGCTTCAACCGGATGAACGACTTCATCCCGGGTGCACGCATCAGCCGCGGCGGCATCTGGATCGATGGCATCGAAATCCACAGCCCGGAGGTCGATGCGGTCGAACTGCGCCGGCGCGTCGGCATGGTGTTCCAGAAGTCCAACCCGTTCCCCCGCAGCATCTACGAGAATGTCGCCTACGGCCCGCGCATCCTCGGTGCGAAAAACAAGCAGGCGCTCGATGGCATCGTCGAGAAAGCCCTGCGCGGTGCGGCCCTCTGGGACGAGGTGAAGGACCGCCTCCACGAGAGCGCCCACGGTCTTTCCGGCGGCCAGCAGCAGCGGCTCTGCATCGCCCGCACCTGCGCCGTGGACCCCGAGATCATCCTCATGGACGAACCCTGCTCCGCGCTCGACCCCATCGCCAGCGCCCGAGTCGAGGAACTGATCCTTGCACTCCGCAGGAATTACACGATCATTGTCGTGACACACAACATGCAGCAGGCCGCCAGGATATCGGACCGCACCGCCTTCTTCTATCTCGGCGAACTCGTCGAATA
>JBIJBN010000215.1:0-3840 GCA_044345175.1 Luteolibacter sp. | reverse complement strand
TTCGCGTCTTCGTGCCTTCGTGTGAACCAAAAGCCATGAACAATGGCCTCATCATCAAAATGCAGAGCCAGTTTGATCAACTGGCGCAGACGCACCCCGAAGAACTTCATCTGGAATTCTGGTTTGCCCGCGACTTGCAGGAGCCGCTCGGCTACGCCCGCTGGGAGAACTTCCTGACCGCCATCCAGCGCGCCATCGAATCCTGCAAGACCACCCGTCACGAGCCCGGCCATCATTTTCGGGGCGTCACGAAATGGATCACCCATGGGAAATCCTCCCCAAACCCGTCCGTGCCCTCCGTGGTCTGGCTGAGGCCGGGGGCCCTCTCCATCTTCCGCATATCATTCGTAAATCGTTGATCTTAAGCAGGATATGGCTTTATGAAGGGCTGCGTGAGGTGCTGGCGGGGAGGGTTCGGCTTGTTCGGGTTTCCCGGGATTGTTTTTCGAGCCACACTGCGAGCATGGCCACATCCGCCGGGGTGATGCCGGGGATGCGGGCTGCCTGGCCGAGGGTGGTCGGGCGGATTTCCGAGAAGCGCAGTTGGGCTTCTTTTCTGAGGCCGCGGATGGCGGGGTAATCGAGATGATCCGGCAGGCGTTTTGCTTCCTCGCGGGACATGCGCTCGATGTGGGAGCGTTGGCGTCCGAGGTGGCCCTCGTATTTCAGGTCGGTTTCCAGAAGCGGCCAAAGTTCCACGTGGAACTTGTTTTGCAGCGCATCCGGCAGCGATGGCCATGAGTTTTCACTGCGGCGGAACCAGTGGTCCAGTCGCACTCCATCATGGGTGGTTTGGCGTGCCCATTCGCGGGCCTGTGTGAGTGCCGCTTGTTTTTCGCGGACGCGGCGGGCCCTCTCGCCGGTGCAGAGGCCGATGGCGGCGGCCTTCGGTGTGAGGCGCAGGTCCGCGTTGTCCTGGCGCAGCAAGAGGCGGTATTCGGCGCGGCTGGTGAACATCCGGTAGGGTTCGGTGCAGCCGCGGGTGACGAGGTCATCGATCATCACGCCGAGGTAGGCCTCGTCGCGTCCGAGGATGAATTCCGGTTTGCCGAGGACTTTGAGGGCGGCGTTTGTTCCGGCCATGAGTCCCTGGCCTGCGGCCTCCTCGTAGCCTGATGTGCCGTTGATCTGCCCGGCGAAATACAGTCCCTCGATGCGCTTGGTTTCCATGGTTGGGCGCAGCTGGGTGGGTGGGCAGTAATCGTATTCCACCGCATAGCCCGGCCTGAGGATTTCGCATGATTCGAGGCCGGGGATGGAGCGGAGGAAATCCAGCTGCACCTCGTAGGGGAGCGAGGTGGACACGCCATTGAGATAAAACTCCAAGGTGTGCCGGCCTTCCGGTTCGAGGAACACCTGATGCCGTTCCTTATCGGCGAAGCGGACCACCTTGTCCTCGATGGACGGGCAGTAGCGTGGTCCCGCGCCCTCGATGATGCCGCAATACATCGGTGATTTGTCGAGGTTTGCGCGGATGATTTCGTGGGTGCGCGGGGTGGTGTAAGTGATCCAGCAAGGCAGTTGTTCCACGTGGAACGCGGGGTCGCCCCATGGATTCAGGGTGAACAAATCATCCGGCCTCCGTTGCAGCGTATCGGCCATGAAACTGAATTTCGGCACCGGGTGATCGCCATTCTGGCGCTCACATTTTGAGAAATCGATGGAGCGGCCGTTGAGCCGGCAGGGGGTTCCGGTTTTGAATCGTTCGACGGAGAAGCCGAGGCGTTTGAGGGCTTCCGAGACCTGGGAGCTGGCATCGCCCATGCGGCCGCCTTTTTCCTGGCGCAGGCCCACGTGCATCAGTCCGCCCATGAAGGTGCCGGCGCTGAGGATGACCGCCTTGCCGGAGATCTGCATGCCGAGGGAGGTGGCCACGCCGGTGATCCGGTCGCCGCGGACGAGGAGGTCGGCCACATTTCCCTGGTGCAGGTCCACGCCGGGTGTGGCCTCCAGTTCGCGTTTGATGCGGAATTGGTAGGCTTTTTTGTCGCATTGGGCGCGGGGTGCCCTGACGGACGGGCCTTTGGAGGCATTGAGCATGCGCCATTGGATGCCGGTGGCATCGGTATTCAGGCCCATGAGGCCGCCGAGGGCATCGATTTCGCGGACCATGTGGCCTTTGGCGAGGCCGCCGATGGCCGGGTTGCAGGACATTTGGCCGATGGTATCCAGATTCTGGGTGAGCACCGCCACGCTGCAGCCCAGGCGTGCGGCCGCCAAGGCCGCCTCCACGCCGGCATGGCCGGCGCCGATCACGATCACGTCATAAGGCTTGGGGTGGAGAAACATCGCGGGGCGCGGAAGATACCCGTCACTTGCCCGGGCTCAAGTCTGGAAAACCGGGTGGCATCGCGCTGTTCCACATGGAACAAGTCATGGCGCGCGATCCAGAATGCCTGCGGCCGATCTTGGCAGGAGTGTTTCCAGGGGGAATTCCAGATGTTGGGAGCGATTGGCGAGGATCACGCGTGGCACGCCAAACTCCGCCATCACTTGTCGGCAGGCGCCGCAGGGTGAGATCGGCACGGAAGTATCCGCCACCACGGCCAGCAGGGAGAACTCCCGGGCTCCCGCTGCCACGGCGCTGCAAATCGCCGTCCGTTCGGCGCATTGGGTGAGTCCGTAGGAGAGATTCTCGACGTTGCAACCTGTGAAAACGCGGCCGTCCGTGGCCAGCAAGGCCGCGCCCACGGCGAAACGGGAGTAAGGCGCGTAGGCCCTTTCCCGGGCTTGCCAAGCTGCCTGCACCAGATGCTCGATCTCCATGCACAAGGCCATTACGATAAAATCCCTGCTGCGGAAACTTTAAATTGCACGATAGTCCAGATATCCGGGTTTTTAAGTTAAGTCGATAGTTAAGATAGTTCGCAAAAAAGGTCGGGCTGCATCTTCGGGGTGGATGGGTGACGGAGGGATTGACGTGGCGGTGTGGAGTCCGTGACCTTGCTGGTGGCCGAGACGGCCGGAATCCCGATGAGCATCCGCCCGCCCGAATGGTTTGCAGCGTTATCGTCCATGATGGGCGCGGAGAAAGCCAGCGTGGCGGAGTTTGAGCTGGCGGCGCATGCCGGTGACAAATGGTCGGCCAGGCGGATGCCGGAGGCCGTGGTGTTTGCCGAATCCACGGCGGATGTTGCGGCGGTTCTGGCGTTTGCGCATGAGCGCCGGATTCCGGTGACGACGCGTGGTGCGGGTGTTGGCTATGTGGGTGGCTGCGTGCCGGTGCTGGGTGGCATTGCCCTCTCGGTGATGCGCATGAACCGGATACTCGGGATTCATCCGGAGGACGGGGTTGCGGTTGTGCAGCCCGGGGTGATCACCGGGGATCTGCAGCAGGCGGCGCGCGACGCCGGTTGGGAATACCCGCCGGATCCCGCGTCGTTGCGTGAATGTTCGATCGGCGGCAACATTGCCACCAATGCCGGCGGTCCGCGCTGTCTGAAATACGGTGTGACAAAAAGTTATGTGCTTGGTCTGGAGGTGGTGTTGGCGGACGGGCGTGTGCTGCGCACCGGCGGGCGGCTGCACAAGAACAAGACCGGGTTTGATCTGGCGGGCCTGTTCACCGGATCCGAGGGCATGCTCGGGGTGGTCACCGAGGCCACCTTGCGGTTGATTCCCAAGCCGGCGGCCCGGGCGATGCTGGCGGCGGTGTTTCCGGAATTTGCGATGGCCGCCGTGGCCGTGCAGGCCATCCTTGACGCGGGGCATCTTCCCTCGGCACTGGAAATCACCGACGCCTTCACGCTCGATGCCGCCCGCAAGCGGCTCGGTGACGGAACATTTCCTCCCGGCAACGCGCATCTCATCGTCGAGATCGACGGCCGTCCGGCCGCCGTC
>JBIJBN010000024.1:0-12769 GCA_044345175.1 Luteolibacter sp. | reverse complement strand
CCAGCTCGTCCGCGACATTCGCCCATTCGATCACACGCCGTGCGTTGAGAAACACCGTGGTGCAGAATTTCCGCAGCGCGTTGCGTCTCCAGCGCCGCTGCGGATCGCGGAAGCCGTTCACATCACGCCACATGCGCAGCATGCCGGTGAAATCGCTCTCGCCGTCCTTCCAGCGGGCGTGCGCCGCATCCGCCTCTCGGATGTGGTCCGCCGGCCGCTCGCGCGGATCGCTGGATTCAAGCGCGGCGACGATCGGCAGGATTTCCGCCAGGCAGCCGCGCGCGCCCGCCTCGATGAGCATGCGGGCCAGCCTGGGATCCACCGGCAGCATCGACATGCGGCGTCCGTGTCCGGTGAGCGCCTTGTCCCGGTCCAGCGCGCCAACCTCGCGCAGCGTGCGATATCCCTCGGCTACCGCCTTGGGCGCGGGTGGATCCAGAAATGGAAACGCCTCGATGTCCGGCAAGCCGAGCGCCTTCATGCGCAGGATCACCCCGGCCAGCGAGCTGCGGCGGATCTCCGGATCGGTGAACTCCGGGCGCTCCTCGAGGTCTTCAGCGGCGTAGAGCCGCACGCAGATACCGTCGCGCACGCGGCCGCAGCGGCCTTTGCGCTGGCGCGCGCTGGCGCGGCTCACCGGTTCGACCTGCAGCCGCTGCACGCCGCGGCCCGGGCTCCAGCGGCTCATGCGTGCGATGCCGGAATCGATCACGCAGGCGATCCCCGGGATGGTCAGCGAGGTTTCGGCCACGTTGGTGGCGAGGATGATGCGGCGTTTGTTTCCCGGGTTGAACACCCGCTGTTGGTCGGCCAGCCCGAGCCGCGCGAACAACGGGAGCACTTCGGTGCCCGGGTGCCGGCGGCCGTCCAACACGTCCGCGCAATCGCGGATTTCGCGCTCGCCCGGCAGGAAGACCAGCACATCACCGTGCGGATCCAGGGTGTCGAGCATGTCCACCGCGCGCGCCACATGCTGCGGCAGCTCCTCGTCATCCGATGGAGGCAGGAAAAACTCGGCCACCGGAAAGATCCGTCCGGGCGCCTCGATCACCGGCACCGCGCGCCCGGCGACCGAGAAGAACTCCGCGAACGAACCGGCGTCGAGCGTGGCGGAGGAAATCACCAGCTTGAGATCGCAGCGTTTTTCCAACAGCAATTTGAGCCAGCCTAACAGGAAATCGATGTTCAGCGAGCGCTCGTGCGCCTCGTCGAGGATCAGCGCCGAATACTGCCGCAGCAGCGGGTCTCCCCGGGTTTCCGCCAGCAGGATGCCGTCGGTCATGAACTTGATGCGGGTGTCGCGCGAGAGGTTTTCCTCGAAGCGCACCTGATGGCCGACAAAGCCCCCCGGCGGCACCGCCAGCTCCGCGGCCACGCGTTTGGCCACGCTGACGGCGGCGATGCGCCGCGGCTGGGTGCAGCCGACGCGCCCGCCATCCGGCCCCAGTGCCTCCGCCACCATCTTGGGAAGCTGGGTGGTTTTGCCCGATCCGGTGTCGCTCACCACCACGATCACCTGGTGCGCCGCGAGTGCGGCGAGGATTTCGCTGCGGTGGGCGACGACCGGCAGATCGGCGGGATAGTTCCAATTTCCGGAAAAACCCGTCATGGGCGCATCATCTTGGGGTTGCAAGGATGACAGAAGGTCCATGTGGCATGCATGCGTGGCTGCGGAGGATTGCCGCGGCGGGTGGCCAGCGGAGGATGCCATCAGGCGCTGCCGCGCAAGTCCGGCGGAAACAACGGTGACCTCACCAGACCGGCCCGGGCCAGGCGGTAGCGGATGCCGGTCCACAGGCACCCGCAGCCGTAAACGACACTGCGGATGAAATTGATGGACGACGAGTCGCAGGCATAACGCGTCGGGCAGCTGAGCTCGGCGATCACGCCGTTGGCCCAGAGGATTTGCAGCAGCAGCTGGTTGTCGAAGACAAAGTCGTCCGAGCATTCCGCGAGCGGCATGCGTTCGAGCAACGAACGGTGGAACCCGCGGTAGCCGGTGTGGTATTCCGACAATTTCGCGCCGGTCAGCAGGTTTTCGGTGAAGGTCAGGAAGCGGTTTGCCACGTAGCGCCACCACGGCATGCCGCCGCGCAGCGCGTGGCCGCCGAGGATGCGTGAGGCGAGCACGCACGGATACAGTCCGCTTGCCAGCATCGCGACCATCGCCGGGATCAGGCGGGGCGTGTATTGGTAGTCCGGGTGGAGCAGGATGATGATGTCGGCATCGGCCTCCAGTGCCAGGCGGTAGCAGCTTTTCTGGTTGCCGCCGTAGCCTTGGTTCTCGAGATGCGCATGCGCGATGGTGTGGGGCAGGGTGCGGGCGATTTCCAGGGTTTCGTCATGCGAGGCATCGTCCACCACGATGACGAGATCCACGATGCCATGGGCCATCACCTCGGCATGGGTGCGCCGCAGGGTGGTCGCGGCGTTGTAGGCCGGCATCACCACCGCGATTTTGTTGTTCTGATACATGGATGGGCGGACTTGCTTGCCGCGGGATAAGTCTAAAAACCCCGGGATGCCAGCCAAGAGCGATTTCCGCCTCTGCCGGACGGTGTGGCCGTGCGCATGCGGATGGTGGCCGGCCGGCGCAGGCTCATGGTGCTTTCGGCAGGCCGATGCGGTTTTTCTCGCCTCTGCCGAATATCGTCCTGAGTCCGCCGATCGGACCGAGAAGCCCGGTCTGGTTGTTGGCTCTGGCAAGCGGCTCGGCCCGCTCGAGCGCTTTGAGGGCCTCATCAAACCGGTCGTTTTCCGCAAGCGACACGGCCAACAGCATCAGCACGTGGGGGTCGCTGGCGGAGGTGATGGCAACCAGACGCTCGGCGATGGCAAGCGCCTCCTTGCCATCACGCAGCGCGGAATCGGCGGCCGAAGACAGCAGCAATGCCAGCTCGTAGCGCGGCTCGAGGGCCTCCGGCGCCCATTTGCCCGCCTCGCGGAACGCACCGATGGCGCCGCGATGGTTGCCGGCCTGCTTGTGGGCGGTGCCGATGGCCTGCCAGAAGGCGGCCTTGTCCTCGGCGGACATGGGCTCGAGATACGGGACCGCCCGGTCCGGCTCGCCGGCGGCGATCACGGCAAGGCAGAAGTTGTGGCGCGCCTTGGCATTGGATGGATCGGTTTTGACCGCGCGTTCGAAATATCCGGCTGCCTCGGCGAAGTTTTTCTCCTGAACCAACCGGATGCCGAGCTGGGTCCATGACTTCGCCAGCATGCTGATCGACTCCGCGCTTTTCGGATCGTGCTCAAGCGCCTGCTGGAACGATGCCGCGGCCTCGGCATAGCGGCCGGCGCTGAAGCGGTTGCTGCCGATGTTGTGATGACAGGTCTTGAGGTTTTCGGCAAGTTCCGCGGCTTTGGCTTTCGCCCGCAGCGGGTTGTCCGTATCCACGCGGATATTTTTCAGGCCGTTGAGAATCTCCTGCAGCAGTTCGAGCGCCTGGTCGTAACGGCCGTCTTCGTTGAGGGTGGCGGCCATGTTCTGCCGGAGATCCGCGGCGTCGTGCTGCAGGGCCATGGCTTTGCCGAATTCGGCAAGCGCCTCGTCCCTGCGGCCGAGCTTGCTGAGCGCGGATCCCACTTGCTTGTGCGCCAGGCTGTTGTCGCGGGTGCTTGCCAGCGTGTGGCGCCACAGCGCCTCGTTGCTGCGCCAGCGCTCCGTCTGCAGGCAGGCCATCACGGCCAGCAGGATCAATGCCGCCACCGCGCCGGCGGCGACCGGTCCGCGCGTTTGCGGCCAGCGCGCGGTCATGGCGGCCGCACCCCATGCGATGGCGATGTAAATCCCGATCTGCGGCAGATAGGTGTAGCGGTCGGCCATCGATTGCATGCCCACCTGCACCAGGCCGATCACCGGCACCAGCATGCCGAGGTTCCACAGCCAGCCGACGATCAGATACGGGTGCCTGCGCCACATGGCGGCTGCTGCCGCGGTGATGGCGGCCAGTGTGGGCAATGCAACGACGACTTGCGACCATGCCAATTCGTCATACGGATGAGGATAGAAAATGGCCAAATCCACCGGGTGGATCATTTTCCCCAGATATGCCGCGCAGGCCACCACCGCATTGGCGACACGCCACGGGGTGCCCAGCTCGGTGATCATCGGCATTGCCGGCGCCTGGATGGCCATCGTCAGCAGGCTGGAGGCGGCGGACATCGCCAGCAGCGGCAGTTTTTCCAGGAAGCGCGCCCGCAAATCCGCAACGCTGCGCAGCCGGTTGAGCGGCCAGTAATCCAGCAGCAGCAACACCATCGGCGTTGTCACCAGCATCGGCTTGGAAGACAATCCCAGCGCGAACACCGCCATCAGGCACAGGTAGCGCGGCCAGCCGGGTTTTTCGGTGTAGCGCGCGTAGGCCAGCAGCGTGAGCATGAACATCAGCCCGCTCAACACATCCTTGCGTTCGGATATCCAGGCGACCGATTCGACCCGCAGCGGATGCAGCGCGAACAAGGCGGCGGCAAGCGCGCTGGGCCAGATGCGGCCTGTCAGCCGCCGCAACGCCAGCAGCAGGAACACGGCCGCCGCCGCGTGCAGGATGACATTGGTGGCATGATGGCCGCCGGGCTCGAGACCATAAAGCTGGCAATCCAGCATGTGCGTGAGCCAGGTGAGCGGATGCCAGTTGCAGGATGTGTGCTCGGTGATGGCCCAGCGGACGGACTCCGGGGTGAGTCCGCCGTTCACATGGGTGTTCTTGGTGATGTATGTGCCATCATCATAACTGATGAAGCCGTGCCAGAGGGTTTGCCCGTAGATGGCGAAGACGGCCGCCACCAGCAGCGCGCACAGGAAGACCGGCAAACGGCGGTCTGTCGCGGATGATTCCGGCGCGGGACTGGGTGTCTTGCGGGTCATGATCGGGGCGGCCATCCGTTTGCGTCACGGTCCGCCTGGTCCAAAGCAGGCATCCGGCGGCCGGAGTGGGATTTGGGAACCATGCATGCGATAGGATCCGGCCACGGGTGTGGCAAGTCTTTTGCCTTTGACGGGGTGTCGGAACCGGGCGCGTCCCGGGGCCCGCCGCTCCGGGATCACGGCTTCCGCCGGGGTGTGATGCGGTTTTTTTCCCCCCTGCTGAAGATGTTCCGCAGCCCGTTGATGGGGCCGAGGAGTGCGTTCTGATTGTTGGCTTTGGCGAGCGACTCGGCTTGGTCGAGCGATTTCAAGGCGTCATCAAACCGGTCGTTTTCCGCCAAGGCCACCGCAAGCACCATCAGCACATAGGCTTCCTTGCCGGATGTCTCGGCTGCCAGATTCTCGGCAATCGCAAGCGCCTCCTTGCCATCACGCAGTGCGGAATCGGCGGCCGAAGAGAGCAGCAACGCCAGTTCGCAGCGCGGCTGGAGCGCTTCCGGCGCCCATTTGCCCGTTTCTCGGAACGCACTGATGGCGCCGCCATGATTGCCGGCCTGCTTGTGGGCGGTGCCGATGGCCTGCCAGAAGGCGGCCTTGTCCGCGGCGGACATGGGTTCGAGATGCGGGATCGCCCGGTCCGGCTCGCCGGCGGCGATCACGGCAAGGCAGAAGTTGTGGCGCGCCTTGGCGTTGGATGGATCGGTCTTCATGGCGCTTTCGAAATATCCGGCCGCCTCGGCGAAGTTTTTGTCGCGCGTGAGTTGGATGCCGGACATGGCCAATGACTCCGCAAGCATGCTGATCGAGTAACCGTGCCGCGGATCATATCCCAGCGCCTGCCGGTAGGCATCCGCGGCCTCGGCGTAACGACCGACGCTGAATCGGTTGTTGCCGATCCTGTTGAGGCAGCCGATGAGGTTGTCTGCCAATTCCATGGACTCGACTGTCGAACGCGGCCTTTCACGCGTTTTCTCCCACATCAGTTCGAGTTTCGCGAGGATCTCCCGCAGCAGATCAAGCGCCTGGTCATATCGGCCGAGGTCATTCAGGGTGGAGGCCATGTTTTGTTGGGCGTCCGCGGAGTTGGGCACGTATTCCATGGCTTTGCCGAATTCGGCAAGCGCCTCTTCCCTGCGGCCGAGCTTGCCGAGTGCCGAGCCAAGTTCCCTGTGTGCCAGGCTGTTGTCGCGCGTGCTTGCCAGCGTGTGGCGCCACAGCGCCTCGTTGCTGCGCCAGCGCTCCGTCTGGAGGCAGGCCATCACGGCCAGCAGGATCAATGCCGCCACCGCGCCGGCGGCGACCGGTGCGCGCGTTTGCGGCCAGCGTGCGGTCATGGCGGCCGCACCCCATGCGATGGCGATGTATATCCCGATCTGCGGCAGATAGGTGTAGCGGTCGGCCATCGATTGGAGCCCCACCTGCACCAGGCCGATCACCGGCACCAGCATGCCGAGGTTCCACAGCCAGCCGACGATCAGATACGGGTGCCTGCGCCACATGGCGGCTGCTGCCGCGGTGATCCCGCAAAGCACGAGCGCCGCCACCACCACCCTCCACCACGCCAACTGGTCATACGGGTGTGGATAGAAAATGGCCAAATCCACCGGGTGGATCATTTTTCCCAGATATGCCGCACACGCCACCACCGCATTGGCGACACGCCACGGGGTGCCCAGCTCGTTGAATATCGCCATTGCCGGTGCCTGGATGGCCATCGTCAGCAGGCTGGAGGCGGCGGACATGGCCAGCAGCGGCAGTTTTTCCAGGAAACGCGCCCGCAAATCCACAACACTGCGCAGCCGGTTGAGCGGCCAGTAATCCAACAGCAACAACACCATCGGCGTTGTCACAAGCATCGGCTTGGAGGACAATCCCAAGGCGAACACCGCCATCAGGCACAGATAACGCGGCCAGCCGGGTTTTCCGATGTAGCGCGCGTAAGCCAGCAGCGTGAGCATGAACATCAGCCCGCTCAACACATCCTTGCGCTCGGAAATCCATGCGACCGATTCGACCCGCAGCGGATGCAGCGCGAACAAGGCGGCGGCGAGCGCGCTGGGCCAGATGCGGCCGGTCAACCGCCGCAATGCCAGTAGCAGGAACACGGCCGCCGCCGCGTGCAGGATGACATTGGTGGCATGATGGCCGCCGGGCTCGAGACCATAAAGCTGGCAATCCAGCATGTGCGTGAGCCAGGTGAGTGGATGCCAGTTGCAGGCGTTGTGCTCGGTGATGGCCCAGCGTATGGACTCCAGGGTGAGTCCGCCGTTCACATGGGTGTTCTTGGTGACATAGTCGCCGTCGTCATAACTGATGAAACCGTGCCAGAGGGTTTGCCCGTAGATGGCGAAGACGGCCGCCACCAGCAGCGCGCACAGGAAGACCGGCAAACGGCGGTCTGTCGCGGATGATTCCGGCGCGGGGCTGGGTGTCTTGCGGGTCATGATCGGGGCGGCCATCCGTTTGCGTCACGGTCCGCCTGGTCCAAAGCAGGCATCCGGCGGCCGGAGTGGGATTTGGGAACCATGCATGCGATAGGATTCTGCCACGGGTGTGGCAAGTCTTTTGCCTTTGGTGAGGGGATGTTTGATGGCGCGGCGGTGATTCGTCGGCACATGACCTGCCACCATTGCGGATCTCGCGGGCCTTTGCCAACGCAGCTTGATTGCGGCACCGCAACCGCCATGGCTTGTCACTGCGCTTGGGCACCACGATGCACCGGGCAGGCAGATTTTCCTCAAGGGTTCATCCGATGTCTGTCCGGAGATCCCGCATGCTCCATAACAACCCGGCCGCAGGTCTGGCACTGCCGCGCAACCGCCGCGCGCCGTCCACGCGCCTCGCCGTGAATCGCTCACGTGCCGCGCTAAAAACCTGGTTCACGAACGCCTTGCTGCCGATCACCGCCCCATCGGTGAAATACCTCACCCGGCACCGCAGCATGCCCGCCATGCGCAATTCCGCGAGTTCATTCGCGCCGGCATTTCCGGAAGCGGATCCCACCGCATGGCTGCGTGACGCCGATGGATTGCACGCAGGACCAGCTCCCTTTTTCTTTTGCAACGCCATTCCCATCAATCGCCGGTATGCTGACGAGACATCCCGCCATTTCGCCGATTCGAATCCCACACCCTCATCACAGAGGAATGCGCGCACCAGGCCTTCACGCGCTTTCCTGCCCGTCCCCTTCGCACCTCCGCCCACTGCTTCGCCATAACTGCTCCACCGGTAATCCGCCGGATCCTCCACCATGCCCGCGCGCACCGGATTGAGATCAATGTATGCCGCCATCGTCCGGGCAGCCACACCACTCTCCACGATCACACTCTTGAACCGCTCTTCCCACAACGTGCCCGTGCGCGAATGTGTCCGGTTGAACCAGCGCGTGAAACGGATCAACAATCCTTTCATGAACTCGCTCAAATCATGCATGCGATAAGTAAAACGGGCGTGGATTTCCCTCACCCTTGACTCATCGGCCAACCCGCAGGTCACGGATTGCCGGGCTGCCGCCAGTTCAGCCGCCACTCCGGAAACAGTCGCCGCGGGATAAAGCCCCGAGAGACGATCCAGCAACTGCGCGTCGTCAAGCCCGCCCTCGGCCATCGGTGGAACTTCCAACAACAGGTGGAAGTGGTTCGACATCACGCAGTAGGAAAGCACCCGGCAACCGGAAAAATTCTCATACATGCGCAGATACATCCTGAATGCCTCGCGCTCCGCCGCCCCGAAAACAAAACGCCGGTCCACCACGCGCGAAATACAATGGTAAATCACCGGTTTCTCCACTGAATCCTTCCAACCCGCCAGCCAACGTGCCTTGCGCATGTCCTGAATCTGTCAGCAGGAACCCTCGTTGCAAGGAAAATTCATACATTTTGTCTGTCACCATATAGGTTTTCGGGCGGTTGACTGTTCGTTGAATCGGTTGATTAATCGGCGAGTCCGCGGGCGTGGGCGGTCTGGTTGCTGAAGACGAGCACCATCGGCCGGCAGCAGACCTCGCAGTCGTAATCGACCTCGACCGGAGTTTCATCCGGGTGGGGGAGGGCCACTTCAAAAACCTCGAAGCAGGTCGGGCAGGTCACTTCGGCGAATTCCATCGGCATCAGGGGCATGATCCATTCAGCCAAACGGAGGGAAGTCGGTGATCCGCTCGAGTTTGACCCGGTAGAGGGCGGCGATTTCCGGCGCATCGGACTCGTGGTAGATGTCGCGGAAGTAGATTTCCCGGATGCCGTAGGCGCAGAGTGTCTGCATGCATGCGTTGCAGGGCATGGTGGTGGTGGCGACGATCCGGGCCTCGCCGCGGCGGAAAAGGCTGCAGAGGTTCACCTCCGCATGAAGCATGAATTTCTGCCGTGCGGCGCGGTCGTCCCAGAAGCCTGCGGGTGGATCGAATCCGGGAGCCAGTCCGTTGTAGGCGGTGCCGATGACGCGGTTGTCGTGGTCGAGTGCGGCGGCACCGACCTTGCGGTAGGGGTCTTCCGAGCGCAGGCTGGCGACATGCGCCAGCGCCATCGCGTATTTGGGAATCGAGAGACGGTCGGAAGCCATGGGCGGGGCAAAGTGGGAACACTCAATCATCCGGGCGCCGGGTTTCAACTCCCAAAATCCGCGGCGTGCCCGATGTGGCGGCGCATGACCCGCGGCGTGATGCCGGTGAAAATCTCATACGCGATGGTTCCCGCCTTGGCGGCGATTTCCGAGACCGGAATGTACGGCCCGAGGATTTCGACCTCATCGCCCTCACGGACGTTTCCGGCATCGGTGGCGTCGACCATGATCTGGTCCATGGTCACGCGGCCGAGGATCGGGCAGCGGGTGCCGCGGATCCAGACATCGGCCCCTTTGCCGGACAGGTGGCGTGGGTAGCCGTCGCCGTAGCCGATGCCGACCGTAGCCACGCGGGTGGGTCTGGTGGTGATGAATTCCCGGCCGTATGAGACGCCGTGGCCGGCCGGGAGTGTGCGCAGCAGGGTGACGCGGGATTTGAGTGTCATGACCGTGTCGAGCGTTTTCGTCAGGCCTGCGAGGGGAGGCACGCCGTAGAGCATCAATCCTGGCCGTGCGAGATTGCAGAGACCGTGGTCGTAGCCGAGCATGCCCGCGCTGTTGAGCAGATGCCGCCATTTGAACCGGGCGGAACCGCCGAGTGTTTCGAGGATGCCGTGAAAAGCCGAGATTTGCGCGCGGGTGAACTGCGGGTCTTCATCCGCCGACGGCAGGTGCGAGCCGATGCCTTCGATGTCCAGATTCGCCAGACCCTGCAGGGCATGCATCAATCCATCCAGATCCTGTGGCAAGAATCCTCCGCGGCCCATTCCGGTGTCCACCGCGAGGTGCACCCTGAGTTTTTTGCCGGCTGCGGCCGCCAGTTGGTTGAAGTGCCGGGCCTCATCGATCGAGGACAGGCAGGCCGTCCACTCCCTGGCGACGATTTCCCCCCGCTCAGCCTCCCAGGTCGGCCCGAGCAGATAGATCGGAGTGGTCACCCCCGCATTGCGGATGCGGCGTGCCTCGCCGACGTTGGCCACGCCGAAAAACGCGACGTCGGATCCTGCCAGTGCCCGCACTGTTTCCTCCAGTCCGTGGCCATATGCGTCGGCCTTGACCACGACCATCACATCGCCGCCCGCGGCTTGCCGCGCCACCTCGAGATTGCGCCGCAGCGCGGAAAAATCGATTTCCGCCCATGCCCGCGGCGGGGATTCGGGAAACTCATCGTTCACGGCGGCAGATTGGTGCATGCGGCGCAGGCTGGCAAGAACCCGGCACCGGCGGTCAGAGCGCACCGAAGAGTTTTGCCGGCTCGATGCCCTCGCCGGTCTCCACCACCAGCCACTGGCGGTCGAAGTTCAGCCTCACGGTGGCGAGGTGCCGGTGGGCCCACTGGTCGGGCGATATCATCGAGAGCGCGCGCCGCCCGCCGGACATCTCGTAGAGGTGGTAGCTCTCGCCGACCACTGGTTCAAAGTGGATCTCCGCCTCGTAAACGAGCTTGTTCCAGTTGAAGTGATCGATGGCGCGCAGGTAGTCTTCGCGGATTTCGGTGAGTTTTTGCTGCAAGTCCCGCTCGACCTGTGAAATCCCGCGGGTTTTGAACGAGGTGAGGTCGTTGGGCACGATCGGCGGGCTCAACGTGGACACCGGATAGGGCAGGAACGCCCGTGACGGTTCCGCGGAGAGTTCGGGAATGACGCTGATCTCGCTCATGCGGTTGTGCGTGATCCCTGACCCATGATGGAAGCCGCGGCAACTGGAAAATTTCCGCCCGCCATGCAGGCCGGCCGGTGGTGCCGCGTCAATCGTGTGCCGGAGAAGCCCGCGGCGCCCCAATTGGCGCGCGCAAACCGCCGAGGACGAGTCAATCGCCTTGCGCGTGTGATGGCGACGGGCCACAATCTCCCATCCGGTGACGAATCTTCGGTTCCGCATGCCGCCGGAGACCCTTGTCGGGCCTGTAGCTCAGCGGTTAGAGCAGGGGACTCATAATCCCTTGGTCCAGGGTTCGAATCCCTGCGGGCCCACCAAACTCCGTTGAAGATGGCTTTTGTCTACATGCTCAAGGGTTGGAAAAACCCAGCCAAGGCCCGGCTCTTTCTTGAACAGCGTTAGAGCAGCCCCGACTGTATCGGGGTTGGTCCAGGGTTCGGATCCCTGCGGGCCCGTTTTCAGAGAACCTGCCATGCGGGTTTGTTGTCATGCACCCAGCGGTAGTAATCGGCGCGCTGGAGTTTCGAGGCGGCGGGTTCGTCGAGGAAGACCTTGGCCACCGGGTGGAGCTGGAGGACGGAGGCGGGGTTGTTCGCGGTGATCGGACCTTCGACCATGCCGGCGACGGCCGATGCCTTGTTTTCACCGAAGGCCAGCAGGAGATTGGCGCGCGCCTCCATGATGGTGCCGATGCCCATGGTGATGACATGGAATGGAACCTGCTCCTCGCCGCCGAAGAAGCGGGCATTGTCGCGGCGGGTCTGCGGGGTGAGTGTCTTGATGCGGGTGCGTGAGGCGAGCGAGGAGGTGGGCTCGTTGAAACCGATGTGGCCGTCGGTGCCGATGCCGAGGATCTGGATGTCGATGCCGCCGGCGGCGCGGATACGGTCCTCATAGGCGGCGCAGAACGCCGGGATGTCCGGCGCGTTGCCGTCCGGGATGTGGATGTTTTCCGGGCGGATGTTCACATGGCGGAAAAGGTTTTCCCACATGAATGAGTGATACGACTGCGGATGCTCGCGCGGCAGGCAGGTGTATTCGTCGAGGTTGAAAGTGGTGGCGCGGCTCCAGTCGAGCTTCATGCCGGCGAGCATCTGATAGAGGCGCAGCGGGGTGCTGCCGGTGGCAAGGCCGAGAACGCTGTCCGGTTTTTCGCGCAGCTGGCGCGCGATCATGCCGGCGGCGAGTTCCGTGGCGGCCTCTGCGGTGGCTTGGATGATGATCTCCATCAGCGTGTTGCGGGTGGCGCGCCGAGCGTGTTGCGGACATCGGCCTTGAACTGGTCGATGAACGCACAGATGTAACCGGCGATGTCGACGGACTCGTCGGCCACCAGCGGGGTGAGGTCAAGGCCGAAGGCGATCCGTGTGGAATCGTCCGTGGCGTGTGGGTTGAGGAATGTGGCATTGGCCGTGCGCCGGCCGAGGATTGCGGCATCGTAGCGCTTGCCCGCGGCGATCTGTGAATGGAACGTGCCGAGCAGCGCTGTGGCGAGCGCGTCGTGTCCGCTGACGTCCATCAGCACCTTGTGATCATCCGGCAGCCAGTCAAGATCACGCCAGACTTCACAGCCGATGACATGTCGCGGCCGTTGTCCGGGTGGCAGGCTCCGCATGGCCCGCAGTGCGGCGATGGCCACGGCGACATGGGTCGGGTGTTTGTCGGCCGGGTTGTGGGTGTAAACGA